>NZ_JBVHTR010000003.1:334882-381410 GCF_055565775.1 Streptomyces sp. NPDC028331
GAGGCCGCCGTAGGCGTTTGGACCTTTGGCCTGTTGTGGGTGGTTTTCGCCCTCCGGTCCGTCCTACCGCCTGTGGGGGCCACGGGTCCCCCGGGCCCCCACCGGGTCACGGGCGCCCCGCAGGATCACCGCCCTCATGCGATCGTGCGGGGCAGTCGCAGGCTCAGGGCGGCCGTCAGGGCGATGCCGGCCAGTTGGACCAGCAGTGTCGTCACCAGGGCGTCCCGCATGCCCATGCCCGGCGCCAGCGTCAGGAACAGCGTGCCGAGCGTCGCCACGCCCAGCGCCAGCGCCGACTGCTGCGTCGTCACCATGACGCCGCTGCCGACGCCCGCACGCGCCGTCGGCACCTCCGACAGGATGATCCGCAAGGTGATCGGGAGCTGGAGCGCCTGGCCCGCGCCCGCCACCGCCGCGCCCGGCAGCAGCTCCCACACGCCCAGGTGCGGCCAGGAGCGCCAGGCGGTCACGACCAGCAGCCCGATGCCGACCGCCTGGATCAGCCCGCCGACGGTCACCACCCGGGTGCCGAAGCGGGCCACCAGCCGCGGCCCGTACAGCGAGACCACGAAGAACGCCAGCGCCATCGGCGTCAGCGCCAGACCCGCGGAGACCGGACCGAGCCCCGCGCCCTGCTGCAGCGACACCGCGATCACGAACATGAAACCGCTGAATCCGATCGAGAACGGCACGATCATCACCAGACCGCGGCGCAGCGACGTCAGCGCGAACAGGCTCGGCGGCACCAGCGGCGTACGGCCCAGCCGGTCCGCGCGGCGCTCCACCGCGTAGAACGCCCACGCCGCGAACGGGAACGCGGCCAGCGACAGCCAGGTCCACAGCGGCCAGCCCGCCGCCCGGCCCTCGGTCAGCGGCGCCAGCAGGGCCAGCAGGGAGGCGGCGAGCAGCACCGTGCCGGGCCCGTCCACCGGTTCCGGGTGCTGCGAGCGGGTCTCGGGGACCGCCCGCGCGCCCAGGAACAGGCCGACCACCACGACCGGAACGTTGACGAGGAACACCGAACGCCAGCCGGTGCCCCAGACGTCCGCCGCCACCAGGACCCCGCCGAGGATCTGCCCGGCCACCATGGAAAGACCGGCCGTCGCGCCGTACAGGCCCATCGCCCTGGCGCGGTGCTGCCCGCTGGTGGCCGCCTGGATCGTGGCCAGCACCTGCGGCAGCATCGCCGCGGCCGCCGCGCCCTGCGCGACGCGTGCCGCCACCAGCGTCCAGGCGGTCGGCGCGAGGCCGCACGCCAGCGAGGTCACGCCGAAGGCGGCCATTCCGTAGAGGAAGAATTCACGCCGGCCGAACAGGTCGCCCAGCCGGCCGCCGAGCACGAGCAGCACGGCGTACGACACTCCGTACCCGGCGACGACCAGTTCGAGGACGGCCTCGCCCGCGTGCAGGTCCCTGCCGATCGTCGGCAGGGCGACGTTGACGATGAAGAAGTCGATGAGAGGCAGTGCCGCGCCCAGCAGCACCGTGAACAGTCCGAGCCCGCCCAGCCGTGGGGTCGCCACCGGCGAGCGGACGGTACGGGAAGTGAGAGTCTCAGTCACGCCATCGAGCCTCCGCCGGCTCATAGCGTGGTACCAGAGTCTCTTTATCCTGGTACCCACGCCACCTGGAAACAGGGTCCGAGGGGCGACAGACTGGGGGCATGGCGACGATGGTGCGGGAGACGACGGCGGCCCGGGAGACGACGGCGGTCCGCGAGACGACGGCGGTCCGCGAAGCCCGCCAGGACCGAGCCCGGCAGGCCCGGGAAGCCCCCGAGCCGGAGGCGCCCGGCAGGCGCACGGCCGAGATCCGGCGGCACGAGCTCGCCGCGTTCCTGCGGCACCGCCGCGAGCACATCACCCCCGAGCAGGTCGGACTGCCCCGCGGCCGGCGCCGCCGCACCCCGGGGCTGCGCCGCGAGGAGGTCGCGCAGCTCGCCGCGGTCGGTGTCACCTGGTACACGTGGCTCGAGCAGGCCCGGGACATCCAGGTGTCCGTCCAGGTCCTCGACGCCCTCGCCCGCACGCTGCTGCTCGACGCCAGCGAGCGCGCCCACCTGTTCAACCTGGCCGGTGCCGTGGACCCGGCACCCGGCGCGCACTGCCCGTCGGTCACCGAGGCCCAGCGGATCCTGCTGGAACAGCTCGAGCCGCTCCCCGCCTGCATCTCCAACAGCCGGTACGACATCCTCGCCTACAACCGCACCTACGGGCTGCTGATGTGCGACCTGGACACCGTCCCGCCGGCGGACCGCAACTGCATGGTGCTGAGCTACACGCACCCGGACTGGCGTGCGTCGATCGTCGAACTCGACGAGACCATGCGGCTCATGGCCGCCAAGTTCCGCGCCAACATGGCCGAGCACCTCGGGGAGCCGGCCTGGAAGATGCTGCTGAAGCGGCTGACCACCGAGTCCGCGGAGTTCCGCGAGAACTGGGAGCGGCACGAGGTGGTGGGCGCCCGCAGCAAGCGCAAGCAGTTCCGCAACGCGTACGTGGGCCTGCTGACGGTGGACCACACGGACCTGTGGCTGGGGCCGCACAACGGGCCGCGGATGGTGACGTACGCGCCGGCGGACCAGGAGACCCGGGAACGCCTGGAGAAGCTGCATGCGATCGCGTTGGAGCGGAGCGCCGCCTGACGCTTCAGGGGCGCCTGCCGCCCTGGGCGGAGACGCCGGACGCCTCGCGCACCTCGGGGGACTCCAGCCGCTCGGCCGTGCGTTCGGCCGTCTTCCTGGCCCACCGGCCGGTGGTGAGCGCGCCCAGGGCCAGCACCAGGGCGCCGCACGCGACGAGGATCCACCAGCCCGGCCGGGCCGCCGTCACGAACGTCGCCCGGTAGGACGACGCCGTCACGCCGGACGCCAGCACCGCGCCGACCACCGCCACACCGAGGGTCTGGCCGAGCTGGCGGCTGGTGGAGGCGACCGCCGCGGCGACACCGGCCTGGGCGCGGGGCATGCCGGAGACGGCGGTGTTGGTGATGGGGGCGTTGACGAAGCCGAAGCCGATGCCGAACAGGACGTAGCCGACGAGCAGCATGGGGTTCGACGTCTCCGCCTCGAAGGCCGCGAACAGCACGGCGCTCGCGGTCATCGCGCAGCCCGCCACCAGCAGCGGCAGGCGCGGCCCGCGGTTGCCGACCAGACGGCCGGACAGCGGGGCGCACAGCATCGTCGGGGCCGCCAGGGCCAGCATCCACAGGCCCGCGTGGAGCGCGTCCAGGCCGCGTACGTTCTGCAGGTACAGCGTGGACAGGAACAGGAAGCCGCCGAGGGCCGCGAACGCGCTGACGGCGATCACCGTGGCCCCGCTGAACGGCGCCGAGTGGAAGAAGCGCAGGTCGATGAGCGGTTCGGCGCGGCGCGGCTCGTAGCGGAGCAGGCCGAGCAGCGCCAGGAACGCGACCGCGGCGAACGGGACGATCCGTCCGGCACCGGCCTCCGGCGCCTCGATGATCGTGTACGTCAGGCAGCCGAACAGGGCGATCACCAGTAGCTGGCCCACCGGGTCCGGGCGGCGCGCCTTGGGCGCCCGGGACTCCGGGACGAAGCGCAGGGTGAGCAGCAGCGCGGCCAGTCCCACCGGCAGGTTGACCCAGAAGATCGACCGCCAGCCGACCGACTCCACCAGCAGCCCGCCGACCAGCGGGCCCGCGGCCATGGATATCCCGACCACGGCACCCCACACCCCGATCGCGCGGGCCCGTTCACGGGCGTCGGTGAAGGTGTTGGTGATGATCGACATGGCGACCGGGTTGAGCATCGAGCCGCCCACCGCCTGCACCATGCGGAACACGACCAGCAGCTCCAGGTTCGGTGCGAGCGAGCACAGCAGGGAGCCGACGCTGAAGACCGTCAGGCCCGCCAGGAAGATCCGCTTGCGGCCGATCCGGTCGGCCGTCGAACCCGCGAGCATCAGCAGCGAGGCCAGGACCAGCGTGTACGCGTCGATGGTCCATTGCAGGCCGGACACGCTCGCGTGCAGTTCCCGCTGCATCGACGGCAGCGCCACGTTCAGAACGGTGTTGTCGAGGCTCACGATCAGCAGGCTCATGCAGCAGATCGCGAGCACCAGCAGACGTCGGCGGTGGCTGAGCTCGGGCATGGACCCATGGTACGCCGACATCAATAGTGTGTCTAACTAATGACTCTTACATGGTCATCGCCGATACGCGACAATGGGGCAATGCCCATGACCGAGTCCCCTTTGCAGATCGGCCCGCACACCGTCCAGCCGCCCGTCGTGCTCGCGCCCATGGCCGGGATCACGAACGCGCCGTTCCGCACGCTGTGCCGAGAGTTCAGCGGCGGCAAGGGGCTGTTCGTGAGCGAGATGATCACGACGCGGGCGCTGGTCGAGCGCAACGACAAGACCATGCAGCTCATCAAGTTCGACGCGAGCGAGAAGCCGCGGTCGATCCAGCTCTACGGCGTGGACCCGGCCACCGTCGGCAAGGCCGTCCGCATGATCGCGGAGGAGGACCTCGCCGACCACATCGACCTCAACTTCGGCTGCCCGGTGCCGAAGGTGACCCGCAAGGGCGGCGGCTCGGCGCTGCCCTACAAGCGGAACCTGCTGCGGGCGATCCTGCGCGAGGCGGTCAGCGGGGCCGGCGACCTCCCGGTCACCATGAAGATGCGCAAGGGCATCGACGACGACCACATCACCTACCTGGACGCCGGGCGGATCGCCGTCGAGGAGGGCGTGACGGCCATCGCGCTGCACGGGCGGACGGCCGCCCAGCACTACGGCGGCACCGCGGACTGGGACGCCATCGCGCGGCTGAAGGAGCATGTGCCGGAGATCCCCGTGCTGGGCAACGGCGACATCTGGTCGGCCGGGGACGCGCTGCGGATGGTGCGCGAGACGGGCTGCGACGGGGTGGTCGTGGGCCGCGGCTGCCTGGGGCGGCCGTGGCTGTTCGCGGACCTGGTGGCGGCCTTCGAGGGGCGGACGGAAGCCATGGCGAGGCCGACGCTCCGCGAGGTCGCCGACGTCATGGTCCGGCACGCCACGCTGCTCGGCGAGTGGATCGGGGACGAGTCGAAGGGCGTCGTCGACTTCCGCAAGCACGTCGCCTGGTACCTGAAGGGCTTCGCGGTCGGCTCCGAGATGCGCAAGCGCCTCGCGATCACCTCCTCACTGGAGGAGCTGCGGGCCGGGCTGGACGAACTGGACCTCGACCAGCCCTGGCCGGCCGGCGCCGACGGGCCCCGCGGCCGTACGTCCGGCAACAACCGGGTGGTGCTGCCGGACGGCTGGCTGAAGGACCCCTACGACTGCGCGGGGGTCGGCGAGGACGCGGAGCTGGATACCTCCGGGGGCTGAACCCGCCCTCCCCGCCCCGGTGCTCACTTCTTCGGGTGCGGGGTCGAGCCGTAGGCCGTGAGGAACCTGTCGCGGAAGGCGCTCATCTTCCACACCGGGGCGTTGTGCGCCGGGCGCAGGCCGTCCGTCCAGCCCCAGTCGGCGACCTTGTCCAGGACCTCGGGGTCCTTGGCGACGATCGAGATCGGCACGTCGTGGCTGGCGTTGTTGCCGGTGACGTGGGCGTTCGCCTGGTGGTCGCCGAGGAAGACGAGCACGGTGTCGTCCTTGCCGTAGCGCTGCAGCCACTCCGACAGGGCGGTCACCGTGTACTGCACGGACTTGCCGTACTCCTGCTTGGAGTGCAGGTCGCTGGTGTAGGTGTAGGAGGCCGGGTGGGCCGCCTTCTCGATGGAGTCGAAGATCGAGCCGTTGCCCAGCTTGTCCCAGGGGACCATCTTCGGGATCGGCGCCCAGGGCGTGTGGCTGGAGGTCAGGATGAGGAACGACATCCGCGACTTGCCGTCGGCCGGCTGCTTGCTGTGCTCCAGCTTCTGGAACTGCTCGAGGGTGTACTGGTCCGGCATGGTCGACCAGCTGAACTTCGGCCCCTTGTAGCCGAGCTGGAAGGCGTTGTAGACCTTGTCGAGGCCGTACCACCTGGCCTCCGGCCAGCCCTTCTGCACGCCGGGCATGATGCCGACGGTGTCGAAGTCGCCGGTCTTCTGGAACGCCTTGGTCAGGGTGAGGTGGTCGCCGGCGCCGCCCTGGGTGACCGTCCGGTAGCGGTTCTGGTTGTTGATCCACAGGCCCGACATGGTCGTCGAGTGGCCGAGCCAGCTACTGCCGCCGTACGTCGCCGAGGTCAGCCAGCCGCTCTTGGCGTGGAAGCCGGCCCTGGCGAGGGCCTGGGTCTGCGCGTCGAGCGTGGCGTCGACGCCGGGCCCCTCGACCGGGTCCTCGATGGCGCTGCGGCCGTAGCTCTCGATGAACGTGAAGATCATGTCCTTGCCGCGCAGGTCGGGCACCAGCTCGGAGCCCGGGGTGGCGCCGAAGGCGTCGACCTTCTCGGTCTTGGAGAACTCCCGTTCGTCCCTGATGGTCTGACGGATGAGGTCGGAGCGGACCTTGAGCATCGTGACGGCGCGGTCGGCGGCCAGCGGCACACCGCTGTACTGCAGGTTGAGAACCGTGCAGGTCATCCACACCATGCTGAGGACGAGGACGGTACGGGTGGTGGTGGCACGGTGCCGGGCCATGACGTTGCTGAGCCGGACGACGGACAGTGCCGAGACGGCGAGGACGACGAGGACGAGCGCGACGGCCGCGACCAGGGTTCCCAGGGCGCCCGTGCCGCCCAGGGTGTCCTGGAGGTAGGAGTAGGCGTCGCTGAAGAGGGGCCAGTCGAGGACGGCGTTGAAGTCGCGGCCGAGGTACTGGTAGAAGCCGGCGTCGAGCACGTTGAGCATGGTCTGCACGCCGAGTGCGACACCGGCGAGCCAGGCGACGACCAGCCGCGGCCGCCGCGGCAGAGCGGTCAGCACGACGGCCCCGATCAGTGCCTCCACGGGGATCCGCAGGAACATGGCCGGCCGGAAACTCGCGGTCCTGTTGGGCATGACGAGCGAGAGGACGACGAGGGCGCCGGCCAGAACGGTGACGGTGACACCGAGAACGCGGGCGGCGCGCGGGTGGTCGGCCCGCCAGGTGCGCAGGCGGAAGCGGGGCCGGGGGCCGTCGGTCGTACCGGCCCTGTCGTCGGCCCCGTTCTCCCCCTGCGCCTCGGCCTCGGCCTCGGGCTCGGCGGCCGGGGTCGCGACGGGTTCGCCGTCGGCGACGGCCGCGGTGTCCGCCGCCGAGGCGGGGCGGTCGTCGTGGGCGCTGTCCGCTGAGGCGCTGTCCGCCGGGGCGGTGCGTTGCGGGTCCCCGTCCGCCGAAGTGCCGTCCTCCGGCTCGTGGTCCGCCGAAGTGCCGTCCTCCGGGTCCCCGTCCGCCGAAGTGCCCTCTTCCGGCTCGCGGTCCGCCGGAGTGCCGTTCTCCGGCTCGCGGTCCGCCGCGGCGGCGGACGCCGGCCGGGGCTCCTCGGCGCTCTGCTCGTCGCCCTGCTCGGCGTCCGCGTCCCCGCCCGCCTCCGTGGTCGCTTCAGCGGCCGTCTCCGTAGCCGTCTCCGCGGCCGTCTCCGCGATCGTCTCCGCGGTAGGCCGGACGGGCCCGGCCGTCGGCCCGGCGTGGGTCTCGTGAGCGTGTGCCGCCCTGTCGTGGCCGGGCTCGCGGGTCGCGGTGTCCGCCTCGGGCTCGGGCGCCGTGCCGTGGCCGTCCCCGGCCGGGGGGGTCTCCTGGGCGTCCGGCTCCGTCGCACGGTCGGCGGGCTCGCCCGGAGCGCCGGATATCGCCTCCGCCGCCGGCCGCTCGCCCTCCTCCGCAGGCAGGACCCCGTCCGTGGCCGCCCCCGCCTTGTCCGTCGTCTGTGGTGCGCGCGTGTTGAGAGGCAACCCGAGGGTCCTTCCGTGCGAAGCCCGTGGTGGAGGCGGGCCACGCTGGGGAGGCTGGGCCCGCCTTCATCCCCTACGGGCGGCCGGCTACCCGCGTTCACCACGGCGCCCCAGCGCCCGGCAAACACCCGGCAAACCCCAGGTCAACCCAGTCCGCGAGGACAGTGGGCCGCGCTTGTGAAGGGCTCGGAGAGAGCCGCCCCGGGGCCGCGCGCCGCCCGCCCATTGGCTCCGCGCGGTCCCGGGTGTCTGTGACGACGGGGCGCTACGCCCCGCCCACCGCCGTGAGCAGGGCGAGGGGTGTCGCCGCCGAGCGGGACTCGCGGACGCAGGCGTGCGGGTACGGCACCGGCTCCGGGTGGGTGTCGCGGTCGTACCCGGCCAGCACCTCCGGCAGCCGGTGGCCCGTCGCCGTCGCGGCGTCGACCAGGGCGTGGGCCACCGCACGGGCCTCGTCGTGCAGGCCGTAGCGGGCCAGGCCCAGCGTGATCAGCGCGTTGTCGTGCGGCCAGACCGAGCCGCGGTGGTACGACATCGGGTGGTACGCCGCCTGGCCCGCCGCCAGGGTGCGGACGCCCCAGCCGGAGAAGAAGTCCGGTTCCAGGAGGCGGCGGCCCACCAGTTCGCCGTACTCCTTGTCCAGCAGCCCCGACCAGAGCAGATGGCCCGCGTCGGAGGCCAGCGCGTCCACCTGGCGGCCCTCGCCGTCCAGCGCCAGCGCGGGGAAGGAGTGTTCGTCCATCCAGAAGTCCCGCTGGAAGCGGTCCCGCAGATCCCCGGCCGCCTGTTCGAGCAGCGCCGCGTACACCTCGTCGTCCCACACCGTGCGGGCCAGTTGCGCGGTGCGGCGCAGCGCGTCGTACGCGTACCCCTGCGCCCCCGCCGCCATCACCGGCCCGGTGGGACGGCTCCCGTCGGCGGAGCAGATCGCGCCGGGGGAGTCCTTCCAGTTCTGGTTGGCGAGGCCGCCCTGGTCGGCGCGGTAGACCAGGTAGCCGCGCGAGGTGAGGCCGCCGTGGTCCAGCATCCAGCCGATCGCCGCGCGGGCGTGGGGCTCCAGGCGGCGGGCCGTCGCCGTGTCACCGGTCTGCTCGACGTAGGCCCCGAGCAGCACCAGGAAGAGCGGTGTCGCGTCGACCGAGCCGTAGTACCGCCCGTACGGCACCTGCCCGAAGTGCGCCAGCTCCCCGTGGCGCACCTCGTGCACGATCTTGCCCGGCTGGGCGACCGAACCCGCGGAGACCTCGGTCGCCTGGGTCGCGGCGAGCGCGGCCAGAGTGGCCGCCGCCGGCCCGGGGCGGTAGGGGAGCGCGAAGAGGGAGGTCAGGAGCGCGTCGCGGGCGAGGAGCGTGAGGAACCAGGGCGCGCCGGCCGCCGGGACGCGCAGCTCCTCCCCGTCGGGTCCCGTGGCCGGGACCTGGAGCGCGGCCAGGTCGGACAGGCCCCGCGCACAGGCCGTGGCCAGCTCGGGCCAGCCGGTGGGGAAGGCGATGCCTTCCATGAAGGCGCCCTCCAGCGCGAGGAGCCGGTGGTTGGCGGCGGCCGGGGACGCGGGGACCACCGGGTCCTGCGCCGCCCCGTGCGGCCGGGCGGCGACCCGCAGCGTCAGCTCCGCCGAGCCGTGCGGCTCCAGCTCCAGCGTCCACACCAGGCGCCGGGCGCCCGTGCCGGTCTCCTCGACACCGTCCGGCGCGGGTTCGGCGGTGACCCTCGTACAGGAGCGCCACTCGCCGCGCCGGTAGCCGAACTCCACGCCGTCCTCCAGGACCTGGCGCGAGCGCACGGCACCCGTCTTGGCGTACGTGCGGTGGTCGGATCGCAGCTCGAACTGGTCCGTGAAGTCGGCGTCCGCCGTGACCGCGACACGGACCGTGGTCGGCACCGGGCGGTTGCTGGTGAGCCGCAGCGACTCCACGAACGCCCCGTCCACGACGGCCTGTTCGCGGAACAGGGTGTGCGCGGGCGGTTCCTGGCGGCCGCCGCGCGGCACGAGCACGCAGCGCGCCGTGTCCCCGTCGGCGACCGGCGTGAGCGTCTCGGGCACCGCGCCGTCGACGGTGAGCTGCCAGCGGCTCAGATGGCGTGCGTCCCGTACGAACAGCCCGGACGGGGAGGTGACGCCCCGCACCCCGTTGATGTCCCCGCTGTCGCCCACCGCGGCGAACGTCGCGCCGCACACGAGCAGATGGTGCCGGTCCGTCATCCCCGCTCCCCTCCCTTGTCACTCCTGTCGAACGTGCCGGTGCCCGTCGGGGACACGCCCTGTCCGGGGTGGTCGTGGAGCAGGTCGAGGGTGAGGGCGGCGGTCCAGCCGAAGCCGGCCGCTCCGCAGGCCTCGCCGGTGTACGGGTCGACGTACTCCGCGAAGTCGGAGGTGTCCGCGGTGTCCAGCAGGGCCTCGCGCAGCGCGTCGGCGTCCGCCTGCTCGCCGTGCACGCGCAGCCCGCGCTCCAGCAGCCAGCCGGTGTTGAACCAGGCGGGCCCCCGCCAGTACCGGTGCGGATCGAAGGCCTCGCCGAGCAGGTCGTAGCTGGGTACGAGCCGGGCGGCCCCGCCGAGCGAGAAGTGCGGCCCGCGCAGGGTCCCCAGGAGGGCGGTGGCGATGTCCCGGGGGAGCGAGGGCAGCAGCAGGGGGATCAGGCCGGAGACGGTGCGCTCGGGAACGAGGGTGCCGCCCGTGCCGCCGCCGTACACGTCCCGGCAGAAGAACATCCCCTCGTCCGGATCCCACAACCGGTCGATCAGGGCCCCCGTCAGGCGTTCCGCGCGGGCGTGCCGTGCCGTGCCCCCGGCGCCCAACTCCTGCGCGATACGGGCCAGGGCGTGCTCCGACGCGATCAGCAGTGCGTTGAACGCCGGGTCCTCCACCGCGAACCGGCCCGCCCCTCCGCCACCACCGCCCTCGACCGAGGCCGTACGGGCCGCCCCCTTGTCCGTCCCGTCGGCGTATCCGCCGTCGCGGTACTCCGTCGCCAGCCGCACGTACCGCCCGTAGTCCAGATCCGTCGGCCGGTCCTCGGGCGCGCCGTGGGCCAGGTCGGCGCGGCGGAACGAGCGGGCCGGGGCCGGGGTGATCCTGGACAACGGCGCGTCCCAGGCGGGGCTGTTGTCCATGCCCTGCTCCCACGGGTGCACCACCGAGGCCAGCCCGCCGCCGCCCAGGTCGCGGCGGTGCAGCAGATAGCGGTGCCAGGCCGCCAGGCGCGGGTGGACCCGGGCGAGGAAGCCGCGCGCCCGGGAGAGCCCCGGGTCGGCCAGGTGCACCAGCCAGGCCGCCAGCGCGTGGACCGGTGGCTGCACGATGCCCGAGGTCTGTACGGTGCGCGGGGCGCCCGCGGCGCGCCCCGCGGTGGAGGAGCGCCAGAAGTCGGGGCTCGGGAAGTAGGCGTCGAGGGGCACGGAGGGGTTGAACACGATGTGCGGAATCCGCCCGTCCGCCCACTGGGCGTCCAGCAGCGTCTCCAGCTCGGTCTGCGCCCGTAACGCCGAGATGTGGCGCAGCCCGATCGCGATGAACGCCGAGTCCCAGGACCACTGGTGCGGGTACAACTCACGCGAGGGGACCGTCGACGTGCCCGTCCAGTTGGCCTCCAGGACCCGCGCCGCCCTGACGTGCACAGACGCGGGAGGGGCCGGGTCGTATACACGGGCCCCGGAACGGGCGGTCCCACGCGGGCCGGAGGCGGGCGGTGAGCCGGAGGGGCGTACGGGAGACGTGAGTTCGGTACGGCGGGCGGTGAGTTGGGTCGTGCGCTCCACTCAGGTCTCCCCGAAAGACGTCCGGCCGAGCGGTTCGGCAGTAGCTACCGTAGGGTTACGTCTATTTAACACGCAAAACTCACTATGTAATGCGGTGTTGGTGAACGCAAGGGGGTGCGCATGAGCGGAAGAGCCGGAAAGCCGGGCGCGTCGGCCGGCGCCGGAGATCTGCTCGAACTGGTGCGCAGTGGCCGCGCCACGACCCGGGGCGCGCTGCAGCAGGCCACGGGCCTGTCCCGGGCCACGGTCGGCCAGCGTCTGGACCGGTTGTTCCGGGCCGGCTGGCTGCGCGAGGGCGCGGGCGGCCCGGTCGACTCGCCGCTGGGCGGACGCCCCTCCATCACCCTGGAGTTCGACGACGCGCATGCCGTGGTGCTCGCCGCCGACCTCGACACCCGGCACGCCCGCGCCGCCGTCCTCACCCTGGCCGGCGAGATCCTGGCCGAGCATACGGGCATCCTGCTGCTCGAGGACGGCCCGGACGCCGTGCTCGGTGAACTGGGCCGCTGGTTCGCCGGACTCCTCGACAGGGCGGGCCACCGGGCGCACGAGGTGTGCGGGATCGGCCTCGCGGTCCCCGGGCCCGTCGACACCGACACCGGCCGGGTGGTGCAGCCGCCGATCATGCCGGGCTGGGACGGCTACGACATAACGGGGCGCCTCGGCCGCGCCTTCACCGAGCACGCGCGCGGCGCCGCCGACGTGCCCGTGCTGGTCGACAACGACGCGAACCTGATGGCGTACGGCGAACAGCGCACCGGGCACCCGGACTGCGGCGCGTTCGTGCTGGTCAAGGTCTCCACCGGGATCGGCGCGGGCGTGGTCGTGAACGGCCGGATCTACCGCGGCATCGACGGGGGCGCCGGCGACATCGGGCACATCCGCGTCCCCGAGGGCGCCGAGGCGCTGTGCCGCTGCGGGTCCTACGGCTGCCTCGCCGCCGTCGCGAGCGGCGGTGCCGTGGCGCGCCGGCTGGATCGGGCGGGGGTGCCGGCCGCCTCCGGCTCGGACGTGCGCGAGCTGCTGGCCGCGGGGCACCCGGAGGCCGTCGCGCTCGCACGGGAGGCCGGGCGGAGGGTGGGGGAGGTGCTGGCGACCGTGGTGACGCTGCTGAACCCCGGGGTGCTGATGATCGCGGGCGACCTGGCCGGGACGCCCTTCCTGACGGGCGTGCGGGAACTGCTGTACCAGCGGGCGCTGCCCCGCTCCACCGCGCACCTCGACGTGGTGGTCTCGCGGCTCGGGGAGCGGGCGGGGCTGGTGGGGGCGGGGGCGCTGGTCGTCGAGCACCTCTACGCCCCGGAGCGGGTCGAGGAGCGGCTGCGGGCACTGGGTGTCTGAGACCCCGCCCGCCCCGTTCCCTTCCGTCCCGCTCCCGTCCCGGAAAACTCCACGCTCTTGGCGTGCGCATGACAAACACATTTCCGCGCGGATCCCCGTCCGCATGGTGAAATCGGGCGACCTCGATTAGCGTGATTCTCGCCACCCCTGATAGGGATTGCGCTCAGATGAGCGGATCTTGTGCGGTTGCACTTCCTCAAGGGGTGGCACTGAGTGCCACCCCTTGATCGTTCATCGATCGAATATCAGAAGATGCAAGAGCTGCTCATCTGAGCATTAAACCCCCTCTACGGGCGGCGATCCCTTCAAGAACTGAAAACATCGCCCGGTTGCCACTTGCCAAGCCTTGACTTTCGATCCGGTGGCGGACGAGTGGTTACGGGCGCATGACGCGCAAGTGGACGTACCCAGACGCCTTTGATCTGGGTATGTTCCTCGCCGTCAGGGCAGCCACCGCGTCCTCGAGGAGTCGAGACCGTGTCGGAAAACAAAGATCGCCACGTAACAGAGAACGGCGCCGAGGGCCTGAAGTTCGTTTACGACTTCACCGAAGGCAACAAGGACCTCAAGGACCTTCTCGGCGGCAAGGGTGCGAACCTCGCCGAGATGACCAACCTCGGCCTGCCGGTCCCTCCGGGCTTCACGATCACCACCGAGGCCTGCAAGGTCTACCTGGACAGCGGCGAGGAACCCCCGGCACTGCGCGACGAGGTGAGTGCGCACCTCGACGCCCTCGAGAAGAAGATGGGCAAGAAGCTCGGCCAGGCCGACAACCCCCTGCTCGTCTCCGTCCGCTCCGGGGCCAAGTTCTCGATGCCCGGCATGATGGACACCGTCCTGAACATCGGCCTCTCCGACAAGTCGGTGCAGGGCCTGGCGAAGCAGGCCGGCGACGAGCGGTTCGCCTGGGACTCCTACCGCCGGCTCATCCAGATGTTCGGCAAGACGGTCCTCGGCGTCGACGGCGAGCTCTTCGAGGACGCGCTGGAGAAGGCCAAGGAGGCCAAGAAGGTCGCCGACGACACCCAGCTCGACGCCGCCGACCTGAAGAAGCTGGTCACCAGGTTCAAGAAGATCGTCAAGACCGAGGCCGGGCGCGACTTCCCGCAGGACCCGCGCGAGCAGATGGACCTCGCCATCAAGGCGGTCTTCGACTCCTGGAACGGCGACCGAGCCAAGCTCTACCGCCGCCAGGAGCGCATCCCGCACGACCTCGGCACCGCGGTCAACGTCTGCTCGATGGTCTTCGGCAACCTCGGCCCCGACTCCGGCACGGGCGTCGCCTTCACCCGCGACCCCGCCTCCGGCCACCAGGGCGTCTACGGCGACTACCTGCAGAACGCGCAGGGCGAGGACGTGGTCGCGGGCATCCGCAACACCGTCCCGCTCGCGGAGCTGGAGAACATCGACAAGAAGTCCTACGACCAGCTCCTGCAGATCATGGAGACGCTGGAGAACCACTACAAGGACCTCTGCGACATCGAGTTCACCATCGAGCGCGGCAAGCTGTGGATGCTGCAGACCCGCGTCGGCAAGCGCACCGCGGCCGCGGCCTTCCGGATCGCGACGCAGCTCGTGGACCAGGGCCTGATCGACGAGGCCGAGGCGCTGCAGCGGGTGACGGGCGCGCAGCTCGCGCAGCTCATGTTCCCCCGGTTCGACGAGAAGGCGAAGGTCGAGCAGGTCGCCCGCGGCATCGCGGCCTCGCCGGGCGCGGCGGTCGGCAAGGCGGTCTTCGACTCCTACACCGCGGTGAAGTGGTCCCGCTCCGGCGAGAAGGTCATCCTGGTCCGCCGCGAGACCAACCCCGACGACCTGGACGGCATGATCGCGGCCGAGGGCATCCTCACCTCCCGCGGCGGCAAGACCTCCCACGCGGCCGTCGTCGCGCGCGGCATGGGCAAGACCTGTGTGTGCGGCGCGGAGGAGCTGGAGGTCGACACCAAGCGCCGCCGGATGACCGTGCCCGGCGGGCACGTCGTCGAGGAGGGCGACCTGATCTCCATCGACGGCTCCTCCGGCAAGGTGTACCTGGGCGAGGTCCCCGTGGTCCCCTCCCCGGTCGTCGAGTACTTCGAGGGCCGGATGCACGCGGGCGCCGACGACGCCGACGAACTGGTCGAGGCGGTCCACCGCATCATGGCCTTCGCGGACCGCAAGCGCCGCCTGCGGGTGCGCGCCAACGCCGACAACGCCGAGGACGCGCTGCGCGCACGGCGCTTCGGCGCCCAGGGCATCGGCCTGTGCCGCACCGAGCACATGTTCCTCGGCGACCGGCGCGAGCTGGTGGAACGCCTGATCCTCGCCGACACGGAGGCCGAGCGCGAGGAGTCCCTGAAGCAGCTCCTGCCGCTGCAGAAGCAGGACTTCGTCGAACTCTTCGAGGCGATGGACGGCCTCCCGGTCACGGTCCGCCTGCTGGACCCGCCGCTGCACGAGTTCCTGCCGGACATCACCGAGCTGTCGGTGCGCGTGGCCCTCGCCGAGTCCCGCCAGGAGCCGCACGAGAACGAGCTGCGCCTCCTCCAGGCCGTGCACCGCCTGCACGAGCAGAACCCGATGCTCGGCCTGCGCGGCGTACGCCTCGGCCTGGTCATCCCGGGCCTGTTCACCATGCAGGTCCGGGCGATCGCGGAGGCGGCGGCCGAGCGCAAGGCGGCCAAGGGCGACCCGCGCGCCGAGATCATGATCCCGCTCGTCGGCACGGTCCAGGAGCTGGAGATCGTCCGCGAGGAGGCCGACAAGGTCATCGCCGAGGTCGAGTCGGCGACGGGCACGGAGCTGAACCTGGCGATCGGCACGATGATCGAGCTGCCGCGCGCCGCCCTGACGGCCGGTCAGATCGCGGAGGCCGCCGAGTTCTTCTCCTTCGGCACCAACGACCTCACGCAGACGGTGTGGGGCTTCAGCCGCGACGACGTGGAGGCGAGCTTCTTCACGGCGTACCTGGAGAAGGGCATCTTCGGCGTCTCCCCGTTCGAGACGATCGACAAGGACGGCGTGGGCAAGCTCGTCCGCGACGCCGCGAAGGCGGGCCGCGCCACGCGCCCCGACCTCAAGCTCGGCGTGTGCGGCGAGCACGGCGGCGACCCGGAGTCGGTGCACTTCTTCCACGAGGTGGGCCTGGACTACGTCTCCTGCTCCCCGTTCCGCATCCCCGTGGCCCGCCTGGAGGCCGGCCGCGCGGCGTCGCAGTCGCAGGGCAGCGACCACCGCTAGACCCGCCGACCAGATCCGCCGACAGGTCCTCCGACGGACCGGCACCGAACGCCGGGACCGCTGCCGGTCACCCCGACCCTCACCGACGCGGCAGCGGTTCCGGAGCACCAGGAGAGGGCGGCACCCCTGTGCGGGGGGTGCCGCCCTCTCGCGTACGGGAATCAGTACAGGAAGCGGTGCAGGGGGGCGGACTCCGTCAGCAGCATCGTGACCCGGTGGGCCAGCCGCTGCCACGCCTCCTCCTCCGCGTAGGAGAGCCGCACGTCCTCCTCCCCGGCCGTCTGCAACGCCGCGAAGAGGACATCGGTGTCGGCGTCGGGCGCGAGGTCCACCATCGACAGCACCCGCGCCAACGCACCGACCAGGCCGGCCGCGGACTCTCCGGTCGCGGAGGCCTCGCCGAGGAAGCCGGCGACGACGTCTGACCGGGGCGGCAGGACGAGGGCTCCGGACAGCTCACGCAGCAACGCGTACAACAGGTCCGTGTCGCCGGTGGGCAGCCGGACGAGGCACAGGCCCTCGTGTTCCCAGCGGCCGTTCGGCGTCCACACCCTCGGCCCGCGTGCCACGGCGTCGGTCAGGGCCGTCCGGATGCGCCGGAAGGCCGCGAGCCCGTCCGTGAACAGCGCGTCCTCACCGGATCCAAGGGAAGTCCCGGCCAGGGGCTCCAGCAAGTGCTGCTCCACCCGGTCGCATTGAGCGTCGAGTTCCGGGTCCACGACGACGAGGCGAACTGACGTGCGCTGCTCCTCCATGCCGAACACTGTGCCAGTCGGCTCTGACAACGGTGACGGGGGCCGCTGCCCGCCCGACAGGGGCACCCGGCCTCACAGTGACCCACCGCCGTCCACGACCAGGTCCGTTCCCACGACCGGCGCGGCGGCGTCGGAGGCCAGGTACAGCACGGCGGCGGCGACCTCCTCGGTGGCCGCGATGCGGCCGAGCGGGAGCGTCGCCCTCGCGCGCTCCTCCCGGTCGGCCTCCGTCTCGCCGGGCCGCAGCGACATGGGGGTGGCGGTGGCGCCGGGGCTGACCACGTTGATGCGGACGCCGTCGCGGATGTGGTCGAGGGCGGCGGCCCGGCTGAGCGCGGTGACGGCGGCCTTGGAGGCGGCGTAGGCGGCGGCCCCGGCGGGGCTGGTGTGGACGCCGAAGGTGGAGGACACGTTGACGATCGCACCACCGGACGCCTGGGTCCGCATCCGGGTGATCTCCGCCTTGAGAGCCAGGAAGACGCCGGTGACGTTGATGTCGAGCTGGGTGCGCCAGTCGTCCTCGGGCATCTCGGCCAGGGGCCGGCCGCCCCGGAAGACGCCCGCGTTGTTCACGGCCACGTCGAGCGACCCGAAGCGGTCCACGGCCGCCCGGACCAGGGCCTCGGCGTCCTCGGCGCGCGAGACGTCGGAGGTCACCGCGAGCGCCTTGCCGCCCCGCTCCTCGATCAGCGCGACGGTCTCCGCCAGCGGCTCCCGTCGCCGCCCGGCCACCACGACGTGTGCGTCCTCCGCGGCGAAGGCGAGCGCGACGGCCCGTCCGATGCCGGATCCGGCGCCGGTGACGAGGGCGGTGCGCCCGGAGAAGCGGGTGGCGGTCATGATCTCCCCTTTTTCTTGACCGATCAGTTCAGTATGAGGGCCTGGAAAAGCGCGCCCGTGAGGGCGCGTCTCCACCCGTAGAGCCTCAGTCGAGCAGCGTCAGGGCCTGCTCCGCAGCGTCCCGGACACGCGCCGGATCCGGCGAGGCCTTGCCCACGACCCGCAGCCCCTGCATCACGACCAGCAGCATGCGGGCGAGTGCGCGCGGATCCCGGTCCGCGGGCAACTCGCCCTGCGCCCGGGCGCGGACCAGCGCGGCGTGCAGCAGGTCCTCGACGTGGTCCCACCGCTGCTCGACGCGGCGGGCCGCGTCCGGGTCGCGCGGGGCCAGTTCGGCGGCCGTGTTGGTGACCAGGCAGCCGGCCAGCCGCCGGTCCTCGGCCGCCGCCTCGCCGGCGAACCGCCGGATGACGGACCGAACGGCGGGCAGTGCCGGGCCCGGCCCCGACAACTCCCGCAGCAGGAGCGCGTCACGGTTCTCGCAGTACCGGTCGAACGCCTTGAGGTACAGCTCGTGCTTGTTGCCGAAGGTCGCGTACAGACTGGCGCGCCCGATGCCGAGGTGCTCGACGAGGTCGGACATCGACGTCGCCTCGTAGCCGCGCCGCCAGAACAGCTCCAGGGCCGACTGCAGCGCGGCCTCGGGATCGAACTCCTTGGTCCTGGCCACGCGCCGGAGCCTAGTTTTTTCTGGAACGATCGGTCAAGACGGCTCGGCGGTACGCTCCCTCCTGCGCCCGCCCGCCTCACACCGCACCCCCGCCCCGCCCCCGGAACCCTCACACCCACCCCCCGCCACCGCTGAGGGCAGCGTTCCCGGTGGGAAACAGTCGTGATGCGGCCGGGTAACGTCGGCACCGCACGCTCGACACATGACCTCGAATACGCGTGTGGTGGTGATCGGCGCCGGGCTCGCGGGCGTCCGTCTCGCCCGGCGGCTCGGCGAGCTCGACGTGCCCGCCCTGATCGTCGGCGAGGAGGAGCACCCCCCGTACAACCGCGTGCTGCTCGCCGACGTACTGGCCGGCCGCTACGCACCCGAGGTGATCTCCCTGCCGGCCCCCGAGCGCCTGGTGCGCTCCCGGGTCACCCGGATCGACCGCGCTGCCCGCGCGATCCACTGTGCCGACGGCTCGGTGATCGCATACGACACGCTCGTCCTCGCCACCGGCTCGAACCCCGTCCTGCCGCCCCTGCGCGGTCTGCTCACCCCCGACCGGCCCGAACTGCCCGAGGGCGTCCACGCCTTCCGCACCATGGACGACTGCCTGGGCCTGGCCAAGGCCGTGCGCCGGGGTGTGCGCGCCGTCGTCATCGGCGGTGGGCTCCTCGGCGTCTCCGCCGCCCGCGCGCTCGCCGCCCGCGGCGCCCAGGTCGTCCTGGCCCAGCAGGCCGAGCGCCTGATGGAGCGCCAGCTCGACCCGTCCGCCTCCAAGCTGGTCCGCCGCCACCTCACCGACCTCGGCGTCGAGGTGCACACCGAGACCCGGGTACGCGGCGTGCGCACCCTCGGCGGCGCCGTCCGCAGTGTCGAGATGGCCGACGGCTACGCCCTCGACGCCGACCTCGTCGTGCTGGCGTGCGGCGTCCACCCCCGGGTGGGCCTCGCCCGGGACGCGGGTCTCGCCGTCCACAAGGGCGTCCTCGTCGACGACGAGCTGCGCACCTCCGACCCGCACATCCGGGCCATCGGCGACTGCGCCCAGCACGACGGCACCCTCTACGGCCTCGCCGCCCCGGCACTCGAACAGGCCGAGGTGCTGGCCGAGTCGCTCGCCGGAGACGCGGACTCCCGCTACACCGGCACCCGTTCCCTGACCCGGCTCACCCTCACCGGGCAGGACTTCCTCGACCTCGCGGCCTTCGGCGAGACCGAACCGCGCCCCGGCGACGACGTCGTGCAGCTCACCGACGCCACCCGCGGCACCTACCGCAAGGTCGTCGTCCGCGACGACCGCCTGGTCGGCGGCGTACTCGTCGGCGAACTCGGCACCGTCGGCGCGCTCGCCCGCGCCTGGGAGGGAGCAGAGCCGCTCCCCTCCGGCGGCGCCCCGCTGCTCCACCTGCTCACCAACGATGGAGGCTCCTGATGTCCACGGACACCACCCCCACGATCGTGCTCGTCGGCCATGGCATGGTCGGCCAGCGCTTCCTCGAAGCGCTCGCCGAGCGCGGCCTGACCGCCACGCACCGGGTGGTCGTACTGTGCGAGGAGCCGCGCCCCGCCTACGACCGCGTCCAGCTCACCTCGTACTTCTCGGGCACCATGCCCGAGGAACTGTCCATGACCGACATGGAGTTCATCGCCGCGCACGGCATCGAGCTGCACATCGGCGACCCGGCGCTGACCGTCGACCGCGAGGCGAGGACGGTGACCGCCCGCTCCGGGCTGACGGTCGCCTACGACACCCTCGTCCTCGCCACCGGCTCCTACCCCTTCGTCCCGCCGGTCCCCGGCAAGGACGCCGAGGGCTGTTTCGTCTACCGGACCATCGAGGACCTGCTGGCCATCGAGGAGTACGCGAAGACGAAGGCCACCACCGGCGCGGTCGTCGGCGGCGGTCTGCTCGGTCTGGAAGCGGCCGGCGCGCTCAAGGGACTCGGCCTGACCACGCACATCGTGGAGTTCGCGCCGCGCCTGATGCCGGTGCAGGTCGACGAGGGCGGCGGCGCCGCGCTGCTGCGCACCATCGAGGACATGGGCCTGACCGTGCACACCGGCACGGGCACCCAGGAGATCGTCGTGGGCGAGGACGGCTCCGTCACCGGCATGAAGCTGTCCGACGGCTCCGAACTGGCCACGGACATGGTCGTGTTCTCCGCCGGTGTCCGCCCCCGCGACCAGCTCGCCCGTGACTGCGGGCTCGCCGTCGGCGAGCGCGGCGGCATCACCGTCGACGAGCAGTGCCGCACGGTCACCGACCCGCACGTGTTCGCGATCGGCGAGTGCGCGCTCGCGGCGGACGGCCGGGTGTACGGCCTGGTCGCCCCCGGCTACGAGCAGGCCGAGACGGCGGCCGCGACCATCGCCGCCGACGAGACCGAGCAGTTGACGTTCACCGGCGCCGACCTGTCCACCAAGCTGAAGCTGCTCGGCGTGGACGTGGCCTCCTTCGGCGACGCGCACGGCACCACCGAGGACTGCCTCGACGTCGTCTACTCCGACTCCCGCTCGGGCCTGTACAAGAAGCTGGTCATAGGCCGCGACGGAACGCTGCTCGGCGGCATCCTGGTCGGCGACGCGGAGGCCTACGGCACGCTGAAGGCCTTCACCGGTTCGGTGCCGCCCGTCTCGCCCGAGTCGCTGGTGCTGCCCGCCGGCGCCGGGGAGCCCGCCCAGCTCGGTCCCACGGCGCTGCCGGACGAGGCGATCATCTGCTCCTGCAACAACGTCACCAAGGGCACGATCCGCGCAGCGGTGACCGATCACAAGTGCACCACCGTGCCCGAGGTGAAGAAGTGCACCAAGGCCGGTACGACGTGCGGCAGTTGCGTCAAGGTGCTCGGCCAACTGGTCGACGCCGAGCTGGAGGCGTCCGGCGTCGAGGTCGACAAGGGCCTGTGCGGCTGCTTCTCCCAGACCCGCGAGGAGCTCTACGAGATCGTCCTCGCCCTACGCATCAACTCCTACCAGGACCTGCTCGACCGCTACGGCCGTGAGGGCGCCCGCGGCGGCGACGGCTGCGAGACCTGCAAGCCGGCCGTGGCCTCGATCATCGCCTCGCTCGCCCCGACGATCGGCGCGAGCAACTACGTCCTGGACGGCGAGCAGGCCGCCCTGCAGGACAGCAACGACCACTTCCTCGCCAACCTGCAGAAGAACGGCTCGTACTCGGTCGTGCCGCGCATCCCCGGCGGTGAGATCACCCCCGAGAAGCTGATCGTGATCGGCGAGATCGCCCGGGACTTCGGCCTCTACACCAAGATCACCGGCGGTCAGCGGATCGACCTGTTCGGCGCCCGGGTCGAGCAGCTTCCGCTGATCTGGGCCCGGCTGGTGGACGCCGGCTTCGAGTCCGGCCACGCCTACGGCAAGGCGCTGCGCACGGTGAAGTCCTGCGTGGGCTCCACCTGGTGCCGCTACGGCGTGCAGGACTCCGTGCGCATGGCGATCGACCTGGAGCTGCGCTACCGGGGCCTGCGCTCCCCGCACAAGCTGAAGTCGGCCGTCTCCGGGTGCGCCCGCGAGTGCGCGGAGGCCCAGTCCAAGGACTTCGGCGTGATCGCCACCGCGAGCGGCTGGAACCTGTACGTCGGCGGCAACGGCGGCGCCACCCCACGCCACGCGGACCTGCTCGCCCAGGACCTGTCGGACGCGGAACTCGTCCGCCTGATCGACCGGTTCCTGATGTTCTACATCCGTACCGCCGACCGCCTGGAGCGCACCAGCGTGTGGCTGGAGCGCATCCCGGGCGGCCTGGAGCACGTGCGCGACGTGGTCGTCCACGACTCGCTCGGCATCTGCGACGAGCTGGAGGCCCTGATGGCCGCGCACGTGGCCAACTACCGCGACGAGTGGGCCGAGACCATCAACGACCCCGAGAAGCTGGCCCGGTTCGTCTCCTTCGTCAACGCGCCGGACACCCCCGACCCGGTCGTCGGCTTCGTCCCCGAGCGCGACCAGATCAAGCCCGACCTGCCGCTGCTCACCATCGGCACGCGACCCCTGGAAGGAAGCGCCCAGCGATGACCCTGGCACTCGAGACCACCGATCTGAAGATCGAGCTCCGGATCGACGAGGACACCTGGTTCCCGGTCTGCGACCTGAGCACGCTGATCCCGGGCCGCGGCGTGGCGGCACTGCTGCCGGACGGCCGTCAGGTGGCACTCTTCCGGGACCGCGCGGGCCGGCTCTACGGCATCGACAACCGGGACCCCTTCGGCGGCGCCGCGGTCCTCTCGCGTGGCCTGACCGGCACCTGCAAGGGCCGTCCCTTCGTCGCCTCGCCGCTGCTGAAGCAGCGCTTCGACCTGGAGAACGGCCAGTGCCTGGACGACGAGACGGTCCGGGTGGCGGCGTACGAGGTGCGGGCCGCCTGAGGGCGGCCGCCCGGACTCCCCCGAGGCCCCCTCGGGCCGCCGGGCCGGTCACCGGCCCGCGGCCCGGTCCGTGACCGGGCCGGCCGCGACAACCTCAGAACACCCTCAGACGGATGGACGGGCCACCCGCACCGTACCTAGGGTCGCGATCATGCCCGACATCTCGCTGACCATGGCCGCCGCCCTGTGTCTCGCCGCGCTCGCGGCCGGCTGGATCGACGCCGTGGTCGGGGGCGGCGGGTTGCTGCTGCTTCCGGTACTGCTCCTCGGCCTGCCCGGCGGCACCCCGGCGTCGTACGCGCTCGGCACCAACAAGGCCGTCGCGATCGTCGGGACGACGGGGGCTGCGGTGACGTACGCGCGCCGGACGCCGGTCGACGTGGGGACGGCCGTACGGATCGGGCTCGCGGCGCTGGCCGGCTCCACGGCCGGGGCGTTCGTCGCCGCCGGGCTGAGCACGGACGTCCTCAAGCCGGTCGTCATGGTCGTGCTGCTCGGCGTCGGCACCTTCGTGATCCTGCGCCCCGCCTTCGGCACCGCCCCCTCCACCGCGCCGGTCTCCGCACGCCGGGTGCTCGCCGCCATCGGGCTCGCCGGCCTCGGCATCGGCTTCTACGACGGCCTCGTCGGCCCCGGCACGGGCACCTTCCTCGTCCTGGCGCTCACCGCGGTGCTGCACCTGGACCTGGTGACCGCCTCCGCCACCGCGAAGATCGTCAACTGCTGCACCAACGCGGGCGCGCTCGCCACGTTCGCCTGGAAGGGCACGGTGTTCTGGCAGCTCGCGGTGCTGATGGCCGGGTTCAACCTGGTGGGCGGCATGGTCGGGGCACGCACGGCGCTGAAGCGGGGCAGCGGGTTCGTGCGGATCGTGCTGCTGACGGTGGTGTTCGCCCTGGTCGCGAATCTGGCGTACCAGCAGTGGGCGGCCTGACGGCATGCGGGTGCCGTGACCGGTCAGCGGCTTCCCGTCAGGTGGGCGAAGACGACCACGTTGCCCTTGTACCCCGTCGCCTTCGAGTAGCCGCCCCCGCAGGTGATCACCCGTAGCTCGGGGCGCTCCGCCGCGCCGTACACCTTCTCGTCGGGGAAGTCGCGCGTGGGGTAGACCTCGACCGCGTCCACCGTGAACAGGGCGGTCGAGCCGTCGCGGCGGCCGATCTCGATCGTGCTGCCTCTCGTGAGGGCCCCCAGGTCGTAGAAGACCGCCGGGCCCCGGGTGTTGTCGACGTGCCCGGCGACGATCGCGGTGCCGGTCTCGCCGGGCATGGTGCCGGACTCGTACCAGCCGGCGAGGTTCTTGTCGTCGGCGGGCGGGACGTCCAGGCTGCCGGCACTGGTCAGCCCCAGCCCCATGAGGGGGGCGTCCACGTGGATCGAGGGTATGCGGATGCGGTCGGGCGGGGAGGGCGGCAGCGCGGGCGCGGCGGAGCCCTCGCGGTCCGGGTCCACGGCGCCCTGCGCGGCCGAGGGCTGAGGGGGAGCGTCGCTCCGGTGGGCGCTGTGCAGCAGCCAGGCGCCGGAGCAGAGGGAGACGGCGGTGACGGACGCTATCGCCGCGTTGCCGACCTTGTGCACATGAGCCTCCTTCCGGGAGGGCGGGACCACGGGCCCCCTCCGGGCCGCGAGGGGCAGTCGGACCCGGAGGGGGATCGGGACGGCGGTACCGGCGGACGGACAGCGGAGGGTGTCCATCAGATCCCCTCGCCTCTCGACCGGCGATGCAGGAGCCAGGTACCGCCCGCGGCGGCGACGGCGAGTGCCGTCACACCGGCCGCGGTCCGTGCGGGGTCGGGGCCGAGTGCGCCGCCGACCCCCGTCTTCACGCTTCCTCGCGGACGCGTCTGGTCCTTGGCCGTGCTCAGGGTGACCGCCAGGTCGCCGGTCACCCTGGTCTGACGGCCGCCGGAGCACGTGGCGACGATCTCGTACGTTCCCGGCTGCGCGCCCGGCGGCACCCGGAACCGGCCGATCGCGTCCTGCTCGTGCGTGCTGGGAGCGAGCATGAACGTGCCGCCGCCGACCGCGGTGGCGTCGCCCGCCGCGGAGCCGTCCGCGCCGCACGCCGCCGTGTTGACGGTGACCTCGCTCCCGGGCACGGCCGTGGCGGGGAAGACCTCCAGGCTTCCGGTCTCGCCGGCGTACGCGGGCGCGGCGGCGAGCCCCGCGGCGGCGAGGGCGAGCGCGGTGCCGGTCAGCGTGCGGGCCGTACGTCGCATCGTGGTGCTCCTCGGGCGGGACACGGCCCGCGGCATCACCGGCGTGCCGCTGCGTCGGTCGTGTCCCCGCACTGTCGAGGAAAAGGCCCACGGGCCGCGCCCGCACGCTGACGGCATGTCAGAAATACGATGAACGGGTGCCCGGCCGGGTGGCTGCGGCAGCGTTTCGGCAGGTCAGCGGCGCGATGCGGCGCTTGGGGGAAGAACCCCGAAGGGTGAAGGCGCCGGGGGTGAACGGGTGACCGGTCGTCAGTTGCCCGATCCCCGCCGCCGTGCCGCGTCATGGGCGCTCGCGCCGCCGGGCCGGCGCAGCGCCGACCACGGCTGCGCGCATCCGGCCGCCGGGGCGCACCTGCCGAGCGGCACCGGGACCGCCGACGGCCGGTGCGGGTCCGGCAGCAGCGGCCACCGCTGCTCCTCGTCCACCTGCCGCGCTCCGCCGGGACGCCGGGGCAGCCGACGACCGTGTCGTCGCCCGGCCGGTCCACGGCGTCGTCCGTCCCGGCGGACGGCACCTCGGTGACCGGTGACCGGCGACCCGGCCCCCGCGCGGACGGAACCGGGCGCCTGGGCCGGACGGGGAAGCACCACGCGGCCGCCCCGGCTCGGTTGCCGGGGCGGCCGCGTGCGGAGCCGTCCGGCTCAGTTCACGTTCACGGCGCTCCAGGCCGCCGCCACCGCGTCGTACTCCGTGCTGCCCGCCCCGTACAGGTCCTTGGCCGCGTTGAGCGTCGCCGTCCTCGCGCCCGCGTAGTTCGTCGAGGACGTCATGTAGACCGTCAGCGCCCGGTACCAGATCGCGCCGAGCTTGTCCCGGCCGATGCCCGTCACCGTGGAGCCGTTGCAGGTGGGGGAGTCGTAGCCGACGCCGTTGAGGGTCTTGGCGCCGCTGCCCTCCGCGAGGAGGTACGCGAAGTGGTTGGCGACGCCGGACGAGTAGTGCACGTCCAGTTGGCCCACCGAACTGCTCCAGCAGTCCGCGGAGTTGCCGTCCTTGGACGGCTTGTCCATGTAGCGCAGCGCCTTCCCGCCGAAGCCGGAGCGGACGATCTTCTCGCCGATGAGGTAGTCGCCGGGGTCGGAGGCGTTGTTCGCGTACCACTCCACCAGCGTCCCGAAGATGTCCGAGGTCGCCTCGTTCAGACCGCCGGACTCGCCCGAGTACGTCAGCGCCGCCGTCTTCGACGTCACGCCGTGCGTCATCTCGTGCCCGGCCACGTCCAGCGCCACCAGCGGCCCGAGCGTCGTGCCGTCACCGTCGCCGTACGTCATGCAGAAGCAGTTGTCGTCCCAGAAGGCGTTGTTGTAGTTCGTGCCGTAGTGGACGCGGTTGTACGAGCCCTTGCCGTCCCCTGCGATGCCGTTGCGGCCGTGCACGTTCTTGTAGTAGTCCCAGGTCATGTCGGTGCCGTACTGCGCGTCCACCGCGGCCGAGGAGCGGTCCGAGGTGGTGCCCGAACCCCAGTGGTTGTCGGAGTCGGTGAAGAGGGTGGCGGGGGCGCGGCTGACGCAGATGCTGGTGAGGAAGCACAGGTCGGTCTTGTTCCCGGCGTCGCCCGTGTACGTGTCGCCGCGCGTGGGGTCCTTGAGCTGGTACGCCGACCCGGACTGCGTGGTCTCGAGCGGAACCGTGCCGCTGTACAGGGACTTGCCGTCACCGGTCGCCGTCTCGATGTCGTCCCAGGCGTCGATCTGCCGGCCGGTACCGGCGTCGGTGACGACGGTGCGCGCGACCGGGTTGCCGAGCGAGTCCTGCCCCGTGACCTGGGTGCGCCAGGCCAGGCGGGGCGCGCCGTGCAGCGCGTCGACGACGAGCTGCGGCCGGGCGGTCAGGTGCTTGAGCAACTCCCCGGCGTTCGCGGCGCGCAGCGCGGCGGTGGCGAGGTCGGCGGCCTTGGGGGCCTTGACGGCCGGGGTGATGGTCGGCACGGACAGGGCGCGTGTCGTGGCCCGGTCGGCGCCGCGGTACGACCCGTCGGGCGCCAGGTGCACCACGAAGTCGCCGCCCAGCACCGGCAGTCGGCGGTACGTACGGTCGTAGCGCACGTGCCGGCTGCCGTCCGGGTCCACGACGACGTCCCGTACGCTCGTGCCCTGCGCGGACGTCAGGCCCAGGCGGGCGGCCTCGCGCACCAGCACCGCGGCGGCGTCGCGGATGACGGTGGACCGGCTCGGTCTGCCGGCCGCGTCGGCGGCGGGGGCCGGGGCGAGCGCGGCGGCCAGCAGGGCGGCGGCGGTCGCGGCGGTGCCGGCTGCGCAGAGACGGGAACCTCGGGCGGGCCGTATCCGACTCATCGGTCTCCTCGGGAAGGCGCCCGGGGGCGCGTGGGGCAGGGTGGGGGCCCTGACGGTCCTCCGATTCAAGGGCCCCGGACATGTCATGTCCATGGAGCTTCCGGGGAGATGTGTGAGAGGTGAGAATCGGTTCTGTGAGACTGCCGTTCTTCGTGTACGGGACGCTGCGCCCCGGCGAGCACAACCACGCCCTCCTGCTGCGCGGCCGCACCATCTCCGAGGAGCCGGGGCTGCTCAACGGCGCGGTGCTGTACGACGGTCCCGGATACCCCTACGCCGTGGCGGAGGACAACGGCGGCACGGTCAGCGGCGAGATCGTGACCGCGCGGCCCGACGCCTACGCGGAGTTGCTCACCGTGCTGGACCGGCTCGAGGAGTACGTGCCGGGCGACCCGCGCAGCCTGTACGAGCGGGTACAGCGGGACGTGACCGCCGCGGACGGCAGGACCGTACGGGCCTGGGTGTATCTCGCCGCGCCCGCCGTCGCGGCACGGCTGCGCGAGCGGGGCCGGCCGATCGAGGGCGGCGACTGGGCGGCCCGCCGCTGACGGCACGCCACCGGGCAACGGGGCCCATCCCGTCGCTCGTGTGGGCGACCGCGCCGTGCGCCCCCGCCCGCCCGTGCGTCGGCCCGCCTAGGGTCCCGGCCATGACCGATAGCCCCCTCACCCGGCGGCGTGCGCTCGCGCTGGGCGGTGCCGTCGCGGGTGCCGCCCTGGGACTCGGAACCAGCGCCTGCTCCTTCCTCCACCGACGTGCGCCGGAAGCCCACGAGGCGCCCGGCGCGGAGCTGTGCGTCCTCAACCCGAGCGTCACCCAAGGGCGGTATCACCTGGCCGGCGCACCCTTCCGCCGGGACATCACCGAGGGCAAGGAAGGAGTCCCGCTCACCGTACGGCTGACCGTGCGCGACGAGCCCCACGCCTGCGCCCTGCTGAGGGACGCGGCCGTGGAGATCTGGCAGTGCGACGCCTGGGGCTACTACTCCGGCTTCCCCGGTCTGCACCCGGGCGGTACGACGCCCGCCGAGAGCCACAGCAGCGGCGCCGCCCCCGCGACGTATCTGCGCGGCTTCCAGGCCACCGGGGCCGACGGCGTCGCCGAGTTCACCACGATCTTCCCCGGCTGGCACATGGCGCGCGCCCCGCACCTCTACGTCAAGGTGCACACCGGCGGCAGGAGGACCGCGGGCACCTACAAGGGCGGCCGGGTCAACTGGACCGGCCAGCTCTTCTTCCCCGACCGCCACACCGACGAGGTCTACGCGAAGCTCCCGTACACCGAGCACACCGGCACCCGCACCGGGCTCGCGCACGACCCGGTCTACCGCGGCGGCGGCGCCAGGGACGGGCTGCTGACCGTCACCGGGGACGCCGAGAAGGGCCTGGTCGCGTCGCTGACCGTCGGGATCGACCCGACGCGGGAGACCTCCGCGACGGGCGGTGCGCCCATCTCACCCCCGACCAGCGAGCCGGCCGACGGCCCGCCGCCCCCGGACAGCGCGGCGAGCGCGTCCCGCACGCCCACCCCCGGCGTCACTCCGCGGAGTCCCCACCCAGGCGCTCCAGCCTCACCGCACACACCTTGAACTCGGGCATCCGGGACGTGGGGTCGAGGGCGGGGTTCGTCAGCGTGTTGGCGCGGCCCTCGCCCGGCCAGTGGAACGGCATGAACACCGTGTCGGGCCGGACGGCGCGGCTGATCCGCGCGGGCGCGACGGCCCGGCCCCGCCGCGACACCACGGCGACCGCGTCCCCGTCCGCCGCCCCCAGCCGCTCGGCCAGCCGCGGGTGCATCTCCACGAACGGCCCGGGCGCTGCGGCGTTCAGCTCCGCGACACGCCGCGTCTGGGCCCCGGACTGGTACTGCGCGACGACCCGCCCGGTGGTCAGCAGCACCGGATACGCCTCGTCGGGCTCCTCGGCGACGGCCCGGTACGACACGCCGGCGAACCGCGCCCGCCCGTCCTCGGTGGCGAAACGGTCGAGGAAGAGCCGGGGCGTGCCGGGGTGCACGCCGGGCGCCCGCTCGCCGGAGTGCTCCGCCGGGGCGTCGGGCAGCACGTCCGGGGAGGCGACCTCGCCCATGTCCGGCTCCGCGCTCTCGGCCGGCGCCGGGCAGGGCCAGAACACCCCGTTCTCCTCCGCCAGCCTGCGGTAGGTGATCCCGGAGTAGTCCGCCGGCCCGCCCGCGCTGGCGCGGCGCAGTTCCTCGAAGACCTCCTCCGGGTCCGTGGAAAAACCCTTCTCCACCCCGAGGCGTGCGGCGAGTTCGTGCAGGACCTCCAGGTCGCTGCGGACCCCGGGCGGCGGGGACAGGGCGCGGCGGCGCAGCAGGACCCTGCCTTCCAGGTTCGTCGTCGTGCCCGTCTCCTCCGCCCACTGCGTCACCGGCAGCACCACGTCCGCCAGCTCCGCCGTCTCCGACAGGACCACGTCGCACACCGCCAGGAAGTCCAGCGAGCGCAGCCGGTCCTCGATGTGCGCGGCGCGCGGGGCCGACACCACCGGGTTGGAGCCCATCAGCAGCAGCGTGCGGATGTCGGTGCCCAGCGCGTCGAGGAGTTCGTAGGCGCTGCGGCCCGGGCCCGGCAGCGCGTCCGGGTCCACGCCCCACACCTCGGCCACATGCCGCCGCGCCGCCGGATCCGTCAGCTTGCGGTAGCCCGGCAGTTGGTCGGCCTTCTGGCCGTGCTCGCGTCCGCCCTGCCCGTTGCCCTGGCCGGTCAGGCAGCCGTAGCCGGACAGCGGACGGCCCGCGCGCCCGGTGGCCAGGCACAGGTCGATCCACGCACCCACCGTGTCCGTGCCCTTGGACTGCTGCTCCGGCCCCCGCGCGGTCAGCACCATCGCGGACTCCGGCTCGCAGAACAGCCGCACGGCCCGGCGCAGTTGGGGAACGGACACCCCCGTGATCCGCTCCACGTACTCCGGCCAGTGCGCCATCGCCGCCGCCCGCGCCTCCTCCCAGCCGCTCGTGCGCTCCCGGATGTACGCCTCGTCGGTGCGCCCCTCGGCGATCACCAGGTGCAGCAGGCCGAGCGCCAGCGCCAGGTCCGTGCCGGGCCGCGGCGCCAGGTGAAGGTCCGCCTGCTCGGCCGTCCGTGTCCGCCGCGGGTCGACGACGATCAGCGTGCCGCCGTTCTCCTTCAGCTCCGTCAGGTAGCGCAGCGCCGGCGGCATCGTCTCGGCGAGGTTGGAGCCGACGAGGATCACGCACCCGGTCCTCGGGATGTCCTCCAGCGGGAACGGCAGCCCCCGGTCGAGCCCGAACGCCTTGATGCCCGCGGCCGCCGCGGACGACATGCAGAACCGCCCGTTGTAGTCGATCTGCGAGGTGCCGAGTACCACCCGGGCGAACTTCCCGAGCGTGTACGCCTTCTCGTTGGTCAGGCCGCCCCCGCCGAACACCCCGAGCGCGTCGGGCCCGTGCTCGGCCCGCGCGCGGGAGAGCGCCCCGGCGACCCGGTCCAGGGCCTCCTCCCAGGTGGCGGGCGTGAGCACGCCCCCCGTCCGCACCAACGGCGAGGTCAGCCGCACCCGCGACGACAGCACCTCCGTCGCCGTACGGCCCTTGCCGCACAACGCGCCCCGGTTCACCGGGAAGTCGGCACGCTCGGCCACCTCGACGCCGCCCTCGGGCGTGGGCTTCAGGTTCATCCCGCACTGCAGGGCGCAGTACGGGCAGTGGGTGGGCGTCGAGGTGGTCTGCATGCCGCTCAGCGTGCGTCGGGCGTGTTACGCGCCGGGGCGCCGCCCGTTACACGGCCGGGACCAGGACCTCCCCGCCGGTTCGGCGGCGGCGTGAGGTCCCGGACCGTTCGGCCCGCCCTACTGCCGGTTCAGCGAGCGCGTGATGCCCGCCGCGATCGTCGTCGCCAGCACCCAGCCGGTGGCGATCAGCAGGTACGACAGCCACTGGTACCAGCCGCGCGGCGCGTACGCCCCCTCCTGGCCGAAGTCGATGATCGGCAGCAGCAGGTCCAGGGTGTAGAAGAGCGGGTTGAACTCCGGCGCCTCGGAGGGCTTCAGCGCCGGCGGACGGTGCAGGGCGAAGGCGAGCGTGCCGGTGCACAGCAGCAACAGCAGCCAGCCCCCGGCCCGCATCGGGCGGAAGCCGTAGCCGACGGCGGCGTCCTGCACCCAGCCCCACAGCCGGGCGTACCGCGGCAGGGTGCGGCGGTGCCGGCGCAGCTTGGCGAGCTGGACGGTGCGGGCGGCGGCGTCGTCGCCCACCGTGCGGTAGGCCGTCGTCAACTGCTCGTACGGGTAGGGGAGGTAGCCGAGCTCCTCGCGTTCCAGCAGCGGCAGGCGCTGCTCGGCCGGAAGGTGCGGGGTCAGCACGCGGTAGCCGCACCCGTCGATCCTGACCCGGTCGGGCCACACCTCGGGCGGCACGTGCAGCAGCTCCAGCTGGGCCCCGCGCAGATTGACGGCGCCCTCGATGGGCGCCGCGTCGCGCAGCCACAGCTCGCCGACGACGCAGCTACTGGCGCGCAGGGCCTGTCCGCCCGGGTTGGACAGCCGGGCATGGGCGAGGTTGAGCTGGCGTGGGATGCGTGCACCGGCGAGATTGACCCGGCCACGGGCGCGCAGCCGCATGGCGTGCAGGTCGGTCCCGACCGCCAGGACCTCGGCGTGCAGGGCGGTGGCGCCCGGGGCGTACAGCTCCGCGTCGTTCAGGTTGACCTGGCCGCCGACCGTGGCCCCGTTCATGTGGACCCGGCCGTGTGCCACCAGACCGGCGGCCCACACGTCCGTGCGCACCTCCGCGTGGTTGAGCTGGAGGACGGCCTCCTCGGGGACCTCCCCCGGGCGGCCGAGCTGTGCCCCGTTCGCGAAGAACGCCCCGGAGAGATGCGCCCCCGCAAGCCGTATCGGCCCGGTGATGCGGCAGCAGGTGATCCGCACGACGCCTTCGGCGCGCAGGCTCCCCGCGGTCAGCCCGGGCAGCACCGAGTCGCTCAGCACCAGGGCGCCGACCCGCGCCCCGTACAGGTCGGGCGCCTCCTCGAAGTGGCACTGCCGCAGCCGGACGGGATGACCGACCGTGCCGTACTTCAGATCGAGCCGTCCGGTGACGCGCGCGCCCCACACCTTCAGCCCGGCTATCCGGTCGTCCCGCACCGGCCCGTCCAGCAGCAGCGCCCGCAGCACCTCCGCCCGCAGCGTCCGCTCGGGACCCCACGAGGCGCCCTGCGCGGGATCGTCGTCGGGGCCCTCCCGGAAGTCGACCCCGGCACCGAGCGGGAAGGCCTCCCAGACGCGGCGCTCGGCGGGCGTCAGGTCCGTGATCTCCATGCTCAGCTCCCGGCCGCCGCCAGCGCCTTCGTGACCCCCTGCTCCTTCGGCCCGAGGAACGTCGGGTCCGGGTGGAACAACACGTCCAGGGCCGCCTTGCCCGCCGCGAACACCTCCCGGGTGCCGCCGTAGTACCAGGTCACGTCGTGCTTGTCGGCCACGCCCACGCCGTACGACGTCACGCCCGCCGCCCGGCACAGGGCGACCGCGCGGCGGATGTGGAAGCCCTGACTGATCAGGACCGCCCGGTCCACGCCGAAGATCTTCTTCGCGCGGACACAGGAGTCCCAAGTGTCGAAGCCGGCGTAGTCGGTGACGACCCGGGCGCGGGGCACGCCGTGCCGCGCCAGGTACGCGCGCATCGCGTCCGGCTCGTCGTAGTCCTCGCGGCTGTTGTCGCCGGTGACCAGGACGACCTTGATCCGGCCCGCCCGGTACAGGTCCGCCGCCGCGTCCAGGCGGTGCGCGAGGTACGGCGACGGCTCGCCGTTCCACAGGCCCGCGCCGAAGACGACGGCGACGTCGGTGCGCGGGGCGTCCGCGGTGGTGCGCAGCCGGCCGGCCGTGCTCAGGTACAGCCACGTGGCCGGCAGCAGCGCCAGCACGCACAGCGCGACCACGACCTGGACGGCCCTGCGCTGTCCGGCGCGCGTGCGCGGCAGCCTAGGTCTGCGGATCCTCAGGCGCGGCAGGCCCATCGAAACGCGTCCCCCGTTCATGACGTCAGCGGTGTCGCCAGTGAGGACGCGGCGGACGGTGATCCGGTTCGGGTCCCCTCACACCCCCTGCCCCCGCCCCGTGAAACGCCGGAAAACAACCCGGTCACGGCCACGCAACGGCACGGCAACCTGCTGCCGCGAGGATCGGTGCATGACGGCGTCGAACCCCCTGCGCGACGAATCCCCCCTCCGCCCCGGCGGCCCGCCGCTCGGCGGCGGCCACCTCGACAGCACGGCGCAGCTCATGAACCGCATCACCCGCCGGCTCGGCAGCCGGCTCAGCCAGGTCTCGCTCGACGGCACCCGGCGCCCCGCCCCGCCCGCGCTCGTCCTCGTGGCGCACGGCAGCCGCGACCCGCGCGCCCTGGCGACCGTGCGCGCCCTCATGGAACGGGTCCGCGAGCTGCGCCCGCACCTGCCGGTGCACCTCGGGCACATCGAGCTGAACGAGCCGCTGCTGCCCGACACCCTCGCCCTGCTCGGCGACGGCGACGCCGTCCTCGTACCGCTGCTGCTCAGCCGCGGCCACCACGTCAAGCACGACATCCCCGAGGCGGCCGCGGCGGCGCGCGCCCACACGCGCCTCGCGCCCCCGCTCGGCCCGCACCCGCTGCTCGTGGAGACCCTGTACGCCCGGCTGGCCGAGGCCGGCTGGCCGGCCTCCATGAGCGACGCCCGGCGCCGCACGAGCGCGGTGGTGCTGGCCGCCGCCGGCTCCCGCGACCCCGACTCCGCCGTCGACACCCGACGCACCGCCCGGCTCCTCGCCGAACGCCTCGGCGTCCCCGTCGTCCCCGCCTACGCCTCCGCCGCCGCGCCCACCGTGCCCGGCGCGGTCCGCGCGCTGGCCGCCCGCGGCCGTCACCGGGTCGCCGTCGCCTCGTACTTCACCGCCCCCGGCCGCTTCCACACGGAGTGCGCCGAGGCCGCCCCGTGGATCGCCGCGGCGCCCCTCGGCGCCCACCCCGCCATGGCCCGCCTGGTCCTGCACCGCTACGACCAGGCCCTCGCCGCCCCGGAAGCGGCCACGGAACCCGCCCTGGCGTCGGCCTGACCCACGTCCGAGGCCCCGGCGGGAAACGGACGACGGCATCCCGAATGTCCGTGACTGCGTTTACTGTCGGGTCATGGACGGGATCGCACCGAAGGCTCACCAGACCCCTGCACGCTGCGAGAACGGCTCGGCGTACGACGCGTCGGACACCGAGCGCTGGGCCGCCGAGCCCGACAAACGCCCCGGCCGTACCGCCTTCCAGCGCGACCGCGCGCGCGTGCTGCACTCGGCCGCGCTGCGCCGCCTGGCGGGCAAGACGCAGGTCGTCACCCCTGGCACCAGGAGTGAGGCCTGGGACGCCAGCCCCCGCACCCGCCTCACCCACTCACTGGAATGCGCCCAGGTCGGCCGGGAACTCGGCGCCGCCCTCGGCTGCGACCCCGACCTGGTGGAGGCCGCCTGCCTCTCCCACGACCTCGGCCACCCGCCCTTCGGGCACAACGGCGAACAGGCGCTGAACGAGTTCGCGCACGACTGCGGCGGCTTCGAGGGCAACGCCCAGTCCCTGCGCCTGCTCGCCCGCATCGAGCCCAAGCGGTTCGTCCGCAGCGTCTGCACCGGCGAAGTCGTCAGCGTCGGCCTCAACCTCACCCGCGCCGTCCTCGACGCCGCCACCAAGTACCCGTGGCCGCGCGGCGCCCACCCCACCGACCCCGCCTCCGCGAAGTTCGGCGTCTACGAGGACGACCGCCCCGTCTTCGACTGGTTCCGCAAGGGCGCCCCCGGTCACCGCACCTGCTTCGAGGCCCAGGTCATGGACTGGTCCGACGACGTGGCCTACTCCGTGCACGACTTCGAGGACGGCCTGCACGCCGGGTACATCGACCCGGGCGCCCTGCACGCCGAACCCGAGCGGCGGGCGGTCTTCGCCGTCGCCCTCGGCCGGTACGTGCCCGCCGACACCGACCCCGAGGAGCTGGCCGAGGCCCTCGACCGGCTCCTCGCCCAGCAGTGGTGGCCGAGCGGCTACGACGGCTCCGCCATCGCCCAGGGCCGCCTGAAGGACGCCACCAGCCAGCTCATCGGCCGTTTCTGCCTGGCGGCGGAGGGCGCCACCCGGGCGGCGTACGGGAGCGGGCGCCTGACCAGATACGCCGCCGAGCTGGTCGTCCCCCGCAGCACCCGCATGGAGTGCGCGGTCCTCAAGGCGGTCGCCGACCTGTACGTGATGCAGCGCGCCGAGCAGGAGCGGATCCGCGCGGACCAGCGCATCGTCGTCGCCGAGCTGGCCGAGGCGCTCACCGCCCGCGCGCCCGACGGGCTCGATCCGCAGTTCCGGGCGCTGTTCGAGGAGGCGGCCGACGACCGTGCCCGCAAGCGGGTGATCGTCGACCAGATCGCCTCGCTCACGGACGCCTCGGCGGGCTCCCTGCACGCCCGGCTGACGGGGCGCGGATGACGCGGGCCCGGCGGGGACGTGACGGCGGCACGTGACGCCCGGTTGTGCCCCTCCGTGGCCTGATCGGGGCACCCCCTCTTCCCGCAGGCCGCCGTCGTGCGGGAGGCTCGCACATGGCGACATCCTTACGAGGAGGCATCAAGTGGTCGACGCGGATCAGACATTCGTCATCGTCGGAGGAGGTCTGGCCGGCGCGAAGGCGGCCGAGACGCTGCGAGCGGAGGGCTTCAGCGGCCGCGTGATACTGATCTGCGACGAACGCGACCACCCGTACGAACGGCCTCCCCTCTCCAAGGGCTATCTGCTCGGCAAGGAGGAGCGCGACAGCGTCTTCGTGCACGAGCCCGCCTGGTACGCGCGCAACGACATCGAGCTGCACCTCGGCCAGACCGTCGACGCCATCGACCGGGTCGCGAAGACGGTCCGCTTCGGCGACGACGGCACGCTCGTCCACTACGACAAGCTGCTCCTGGTGACCGGCGCGGAGCCCCGCCGCCTGGAGATCCCCGGCACGGACCTCGCCGGCGTCCACCACCTGCGCCGCCTCGCCCACGCGGAGCGCCTCAAGGGCGTGCTCGGCGCCCTCGGCCGGGACAACGGCCACATCGTGATCGCGGGCGCCGGCTGGATCGGCCTGGAGGTCGCGGCGGCGGCCCGCGAGTACGGCGCGGAGGTCACCGTCATCCAGTCCGCGCCGACCCCGCTGCACCACGTCCTCGGTCCCGAGCTGGGCGAGCTGTTCGCGGAGCTGCACCGCGACCACGGGGTCCGCTTCCGCTTCGGGGCGCGGCTCACCGAGATCGTCGGCCAGGACGGCATGGTGCTGGCCGTCCGCACCGACGACGGCGAGGAGCACCCCGCGCACGACGTGCTCGCCGCGATCGGCGCGGCCCCCAGGGTCGCTCTCGCGGAGGCGGCGGGCCTGGAGCTGGCCGACCCCGCGCAGGGCGGCGGCATCGCGGTGGACGCGTCACTGCGCACCTCGGACCCCGACATCTACGCGGCCGGTGACGTGGCGTCCTTCCACCACCCCCTCTTCGACACCCGGCTGCGCGTCGAGCACTGGGCGAACGCGCTGAACGGCGGCCCGGCCGCCGCCCGCGCGATGCTCGGGCGCGAGGTGACCTACGACCGGGTGCCGTACTTCTTCTCCGACCAGTACGACGTGGGGATGGAGTACTCGGGATGGGCGCCGCCCGGCTCGTACGACGAGGTGGTGATCCGGGGGGACGCCGGGAAGCGGCACTTCATCGCGTTCTGGCTGAAGGAGGGCAGGGTGCTGGCCGGGATGAACGTCAATGTGTGGGATGTCACGGACCGCGTCCAGAAGCTGATCCGGGAGCGGACGGTGGTGGATCCGGAGGCGTTGTCGGACCCGGGGGTGCCCCTGGAGAGCCTGGCCCCGTGAGACGGCGGACGCCGTCCACCGTCGCCGCCACTGTCACATCACCCCCGTGGTGGGATTCCCGGGGCCGCTGCACCCGACAGCCGCCGCGCGGCGGACCGGACCCCGGCCGGGGCCAGGCCGGCTCGCCGAGGCGTGTGGGTTCCGCCCCGTAGAATTCACGCGTGGCAGGACGGATCAACGACGAGGACGTGAAGGCGGTACGGGATGCCGTCCCGATCGACGCCGTCGTGTCCGAGTACCTCCAACTGCGCAACGCCGGCGGGGGAAACCTGAAGGGCCTGTGCCCCTTCCATGACGAGAAGTCGCCGTCCTTCCAGGTCAGCCCAAGCAAGGGGCTGTTCCACTGCTTCGGCTGCCAGGAGGGCGGCGACACCATCACGTTCGTGATGAAGGTCGACCACCTCTCCTTCTCGGAGGCCGTCGAGCGGCTCGCCGCCCGCGCGGGCATCACGCTGCGGTACGAGGAGGGCGGGTACAACCCGACCCACCAGCGCGGCGAACGCATCCGCCTGGTGGAGGCCCACCAGCTCGCCGCCCAGTGGTACGCCGAGCAGCTCGACGCGAGCCCGGAGGCCGAGACGGGGCGGAAGTTCCTGGCCGAGCGCGGCTTCGACCAGGCAGCCGCCCTGCACTTCGGCGTCGGCTACAGCCCGCAGGGCTGGGACCACCTCACCCGCTACCTGCGCGGCAAGGGCTTCAGCGACAAGGAGCTGATCCTCTCCGGCCTGTCCCAGGAGGGCCGCCGGGGCCCCATCGACCGCTTCCGCGGCCGGCTGATGTGGCCGATCCGGGACATCGGCGGCGACGTGGTCGGCTTCGGCGCCCGCAAGCTCTACGAGGCGGACACCGGCCCGAAGTACCTGAACACCCCCGAAACGGCGATCTACCGCAAGTCCCAGGTCCTGTACGGCATCGACCTGGCGAAGAAGGACATCGCGAAGACCAGCCGGGCCGTGGTCGTCGAGGGCTACACGGACGTCATGGCCTGCCATCTGGCCGGCGTCACCACGGCCGTCGCGACCTGTGGCACGGCCTTCGGCGGCGAGCACATCAAGATCCTTCGGCGGCTGCTGATGGACAACGGCAGCGCGCGCGTCATCTTCACCTTCGACGGCGACGCGGCCGGCCAGAAGGCGGCCCTGCGCGCCTTCGAGGACGACCAGAAGTTCGCCGCCGAGACGTACATCGCGATCGCGCCGGACGGCATGGACCCCTGCGACCTGCGGCTCGCGAAGGGCGACGAGGCGGTCGCGGACCTGGTGGAGCCGCGGACGCCGCTCTTCGAGTTCGCGCTGCGCCAGATCGTCGGCCGCTACGACCTGGAGACCCCCGCGGGCCGGGCGGCCGCGCTGGACGAGGCGGCCCCGGTGGTCGCCCGCATCAAGAACAGCGGCGCCCAGCACGAGGTGGCGGTCCAGCTCGCGGGCATGCTCGGCATCCTGGACACGCAGTTCGTGGTCAAGCGGGTGGCGCAACTGGCCCGCTGGGCGCGGGACCGGGGCGGGCGAGGCCCGGCGCCGACGGGACCGCGCCCGGCGGAGCGCTATGAGGCGGCGCCCCGCCCGGCCGTCTCCGGCCCGGCGCTCACCCTGCGCAACCCGGTCTACGCGACCGAGCGTGAGCTGCTGAAACTCGCCCTCCAGCGGCCGGAATTGGTGTCGCCCGCGTTCGACGCCTACGGGGTCGACGAGTTCACGGCGGCGCCGTACGCGGCCGTACGGCAGGCGATCATGGAGGCGGGCGGCGCGGAGTGGGGCGTGCAGGACCCCCAGGAGTACCTGGTCCGGGTCCGCGAGGCGGCGCCCGACGACACGGTGCGGGCGATGGTCACGGAACTGGCCGTCGAGGCGATCATGCGCAAGACGGTGGACGACGTCTACGCGGGCACCGTTCTCGTCACGGTCCGCCGCCGCGCGGTCGAACGCCGCATCCGCGACATCCAGTCCACCCTGACCCGCCTGGGCGTGCACGGCGACCCGGCCCAACTGGCCGCCGTGCAGAACGAGCTGTGGGTACTGCAGCAGTACGACCAGGCGCTGCGGGAGCGGGGGGCGGCGGCGCTGTAAGGGCGACCCTCGAGCTACTCCTCGCTCGACTGCTCGGACGGAGCGATCCCGAGATGCTGCGTGATCGCCTGGAGCTGCCCCATCATCGTCACCTGACCGGACACCAGAGCCCCGAGCAGTTCACCGTGCTCCGTCAGCGTCTTGGTGTGCGCATCCAGCGTCTTGGTGTGCGCATCCAGCGTCTTGGTGTGCGCATCCAGCGTCTTGGTGTGCGCCTCCAGCGTCTTGCCGTGCTCCAACTGCGTGTCCCGCAGTGCCCGGATCACCTGCATGTCGGATCGCCGCTGAACCTGCAGCGCGGCCACGTCACGGTCGGAGCCCACGGCCAGGTTCTGCGTCGTGGCCTGCTGCTCCACGACCTCGTTCACCTGAGCCTCCAGCGCCTCGATGCGCCGCCGCAGCTCTTCCATGTCGCTCATGCCTTCCATCCTGCCCCACTCAGCGGATCCCAGTGCCCTGGGACGTCAGTCCGATGGTCAAACGAACTGAGTAACCGCCCGGTCACGCACGGGCCTCAAAAAGTGGACGCACGCCCCTACTGACGGCGATGTGTCGTACCCCACACTGGGTTCCGGTGCCTGAGTCCTCGGAGCGCGGCCGGCCCGCCCACGGCGGCGGGTTCGACACCCCCGCGGTTCCGCTCACCGACGTACCGCTGCGGCACGCCTGAAGCAGCGACATTCCTGGAGGTCGCCCCCGTGCAGACCCAGACCCTCACCCAACCGGAGATCGTGAACGACGAGCCGGACGCGCAGACCGACGTCCTCCCGGCGGTGCCCCCGCAGAACCGGCTCGCGCACCACCCCGAGACGGAGCCCGAGCCATCGGACCCGGCCGAGCTCGACGAGCCGCTCGAACCCGTCGAAGCCCTCCGCGACCGTGCCGACACCAGTGGCCCCTCCTCCGACCTGTTCCGCCAGTACCTGCGCGAGATCGGCCGCATCCCCCTGCTCACGGCCGCCGAGGAGGTCGAACTCGCCCGCCGTGTCGAGGCCGGCCTGTTCGCCGAGGAGAAGCTGCTCAGCACCCCCGACCTGGACACCCGGCTCGCGCTCGACCTGGACCGGCTGGTCGTCATGGGCCGCATGGCCAAGCGGCGGCTCATCGAGGCCAATCTGCGCCTCGTCGTCTCCGTCGCCAAGCGCTACGTGGGCCGCGGACTGACCATGCTGGACCTGGTCCAGGAGGGAAACCTCGGACTGATCAGGGCCGTCGAGAAGTTCGACTACGCCCGCGGCTACAAGTTCTCCACGTACGCGACCTGGTGGATCCGCCAGGCCATGTCCCGCGCCCTCGCCGACCAGGCCCGCACCATCCGTGTCCCGGTCCACGTCGTCGAGCTGATCAACCGGGTCATCCGCGTCCAGCGTCGCATGCTCCAGGAACGCGGCTACGAACCGACCCCCGAAGAGGTCGCCGCGCACCTGGAGCTGCCCAGCGAGCGGGTGAGCGAGGTGCTGCGGCTCGCCCAGGAGCCCGTCTCGCTGCACGCGCCCGTGGGCGAGGAGGACGACGTGGCCCTCGGCGACCTCATCGAGGACGGCGACGCCACCAGCCCGGTGGAGTCCGCCGCGTTCCTGCTGCTCAGGGAGCACCTGGAAGCGGTGCTGTCCACGCTGGGGGAGAGGGAACGGAAGGTCGTCCAGCTACGGTACGGACTCGTCGACGGCCGTCCGCGCACCCTGGAGGAGATAGGCCGCATCTTCGGCGTCACCCGCGAACGCATCCGCCAGATCGAGTCGAAGACGCTGAACAAGCTCCGCGACCACGCCTTCGCCGACCAGCTCAGGGGCTACCTGGACTGAAGGGGCCGCCCGCGCGGGCGGCCCCCGGGGATCAGTCGACCTCGGCCACGGCCTGCGCGAACTGTGCCTTGTACAGCCGCGCGTACGCCCCGTCCGCGGCCAGCAGCTCCGTGTGCGAGCCCTGTTCGACGATGGAGCCGTTCTCCATCACCAGGATCGTGTCGGCGTCCCGGATCGTCGACAGCCGGTGGGCGATCACGAACGACGTCCGCCCGTGCGCCAGCTTCGCCATCGCCTTCTGGATCAGCACCTCCGTGCGCGTGTCCACGGAACTCGTCGCCTCGTCCAGCACCAGGATCACCGGGTTCGACAGGAACGCCCGCGCGATGGTGATGAGCTGCTTCTCACCCGCGCTGACCCCCGCCCCCTCGTCGTCGATCACGGTGTCGTAGCCGTCCGGCAGCGTACGGACGAACCGGTCCGCGTGCGCCGCCCGCGCCGCCTCCTCGATCTCCGCGCGCGTGACCTCGCGCGAGGCACCGTAGGCGATGTTCTCCGCGATCGTGCCGCCGAACAGCCAGGTGTCCTGCAGCACCATGCCGATCGAGGACCGCAGCTCGTCGCGGGACATCTTCGCGATGTCGACGCCGTCGAGCGTGATCCGCCCGCCGGTGACGTCGTAGAAGCGCATGAGCAGGTTGACGAGCGTGGTCTTGCCCGCCCCGGTCGGGCCGACGATCGCGACCGTCTGCCCCGGCTCCACCTTCAGCGACAGGTTCTCGATGAGCGGCTTCTCCGGGTCGTACCGGAACGACACGTTCTCCAGCGCGACCCGCCCGCGCAGCTCCTCGGGCCGCAGCCCCGGCTCGGGATCGGCCTGCTGCTCCTCTGCGTCCAGCAGGTCGAAGATCCGTTCCGCGGACGCGACACCCGACTGCACCAGGTTCGCCATCGACGCGACCTGCGTGAGCGGCATCGAGAACTGACGCGAGTACTGGATGAAGGCCTGCACGTCACCGATCGACAGCGAGCCCGACGCGACCCGCAGACCGCCGACCACCGCGACCAGCACATAGTTCAGGTTGGACACGAACATCATCAGCGGCTGCATCACACCGCTGTTGAACTGCGCCCGGAACCCGGCCTCGTACAGCGCCTCGTTCTGCTCGGCGAACTGCCTGGCCGACTCCTCCTGCCGCCCGAACACCTTCACCAGGGTGTGCCCGGTGTACATCTCCTCGATGTGCGCGTTCAGCTTGCCGGTGGTGCGCCACTGCTGCACGAAGTGCGGCTGCGACCGCTTGCCGATGCGCGTCGCGACGAAGAACGACAGCGGCACGGTCACCAGGGCGACCAGCGCCAGCAGCCACGACACCCAGAACATCATCGCCAGCACGCCGACGATCGTCAGCAGCGAGTTGATGAGCTGGCCCATCGACTGCTGCAGCGTCTGCTGGATGTTGTCGATGTCGTTGGTCGCCCGGCTGAGCACCTCGCCGCGCTGCCGCTGGTCGAAGTACGACAGCGGAAGCCGCGACAGCTTTCCCTGCACGTCCTCGCGCAGGCGGTAGACCGTCTTGTTGATGGCCCGGTTGGAGAGCCGGGTGGACACCGCCATCAGCAGGCCGGCCACCAGGAACGTGCACAGCGCGAGCAGCAGGACGTTCCCCACGGCATCGAAGTCGATGCCCTTGCCCGGGGTGAAGTCCGTGCCGGAGAGCATGTCGGCGATGCCGCCCTGGCCCCGCTTCCGCATGGAGTCGAGGACCTGCTCCTTGCTCAGGCCCGCCGGCATCCGGCGGCCGATGATCCCGGCGAAGACCAGGTCCGTCGCCCTGCCCAGGATCTTCGGCCCGACCACGGACAGCCCGACGCTCAGCACACCGCAGACCAGCATCGCGATCATGGTGGGGCGTTCGGGTGCGAACCGGGCGAGGAGCCGCTTCCCGGACCCCTTGAAGTCCATCGACCGCTGGTCGGGGCCGCCCCCGCCCATCATCCCCCGCATGGGCCCGGCCATCAGGCAGCCTCCGCTTCCGTGAGCTGGGAGAGCACGATCTCCCGGTAGGTCTCGTTGCCCGCCATCAGCTCGTGGTGGCGGCCGGTGCCGACGACGCGGCCCTCGTCCAGGACCACGATCCGGTCGGCGTCCCGGATGGTGGCCACGCGCTGGGCGACGATGACGACGGTCGCCTCGGCGGTCTCCCGGGCGAGCGCCGCCCGCAGGGCCGCGTCGGTGGCGTAGTCCAGCGCGGAGAAGGAGTCGTCGAACAGGTAGATCTCCGGGCGCTGCACCAGGGTGCGGGCGATCGCGAGGCGCTGCCGCTGGCCGCCGGAGACATTGGTGCCGCCCTGTGCGATGGGGGAGTCGAGGCCGTTCTCCAGTCGGGAGACGAAGTCCTTGGCCTGCGCCACCTCCAGCGCGTGCCACAGCTCCTCGTCGGTGGCGTCCGGATTGCCGTAGCGCAGGTTCGTGGCGACCGTGCCCGCGAACAGGTACGGCTTCTGCGGGACCAGCCCCACCGTCCTGGCCAGCAGCCCGGGGTCGATCTCCGACACGTTCACACCGTCCACGAGGACCTCGCCCTCGGTGGCGTCGAACAGGCGGGGGATCAGCCCGAGCAGGGTGGACTTGCCACTGCCGGTGGACCCGATGACGGCCGTGATCTCACCGGGCCGCGCCACCAGGTCGACGGCCTTGAGCACCGGCTCCTCGGCCCCCGGATAGCGGAACCCGGCGCCCCGGATCTCCAGATGACCGTGCCGGCGCAGTTCGGTGACGGGCGCGGTGGGCGGCACGACGCTGGAGGAGGTGCCGAGCACCTCCTGGATGCGCTCGGCGCAGACCTCCGCGCGCGGCACCATCATGAACATGAAGGTGGCCATCATCACGGACATGACGATCTGCATGAGGTAGGCGAGGAACGCCGTCAGGTCACCGATCTGCATGCCGCCGCTGTCGATGCGGTGGGCGCCGAACCAGACCACGGCGATCGAGGAGAGGTTCACCACCGTCATCACCAGGGGGAACATCAGCGCAAGGGTGCGGCCGGTGGCCAGGGACACCTCGGTGAGCTCGGTGTTCGAGCCCTTGAAGCGGCCCTTCTCGTAGTCGTCACGGACGAAGGCGCGGATCACCCGGTTGCCGGAGATCTGCTCGCGCAGCACCCGGTTCACCGTGTCGAGGCGGACCTGCATGGTGCGGAACAGCGGCCGCAGCCGGCGCACGATCAGGGTGACGCAGATGCCGAGTACGGGCACCACGGCCACCAGGACCCCGGACAGCGGTACGTCCAGACCGAGCGCCAGGACGATGCCGCCCACACACATGATCGGCGCCGACACCATCAGGGTGAACGTCATCAGGGCGAGCATCTGCACCTGCTGCACGTCGTTCGTGGTGCGGGTGATCAGCGACGGCGCACCGAAGTGACCCACCTCGCGGGAGGAGAACGACTGCACCCGGTCGAAGACGGCGGCCCTGATGTCCCGGCCGGCGGCCGACGCGGTACGGGCTCCGAAGTAGACGGCGCCCATGTTGCACACGACCTGGCCCATCGAGACCCCGATCATCAGGCCGCCGAAGGTCAGGATGTAGTTCGTGTCCCCCTTCACGACACCGTTGTCGATGATGTGCGCGTTCAGGGTGGGCAGATAGAGCGTGGCGCAGGTCTGCAGGAACTGCAGCAGAACCAGCAGGGCGATCGGTTTCTTGTACGGACCCAGATGGGTTCTCAGAAGTCGTATGAGCACGCGAGGTCTCTCGGAGTGGTGGACGAAAGGGGAGGCGGTCGGTGGTGCACCACCCCCTATCGTCGGACACTCCACCCGCGTTACCTCAACCGATTAAGCCGAGAGCGGTCAAAGGACCGAGCGGGCTCGGCCTTAGGGCGTACTCCTTCAGGGTGGTGACGTGCGCCACCGTGCGGCGGCCGCCGCACGGCTGACACCGTGTGAGATGGACGACACCGGGGCGTCTACGGGCGGAACGCCCCCGGATGCGTCTGCTCCCGTACCGACACGTACTGCTGCCGTACGGCCTGACCCACCGCGAGTTCCTCGCCCGGCTCCAGAACCTGCGCCGCCGCGCCCTGCCACGGGGGCGGGGTGCGCGGGTCGAGGGTGCCCTGGGAGACGCCGAGTGACCAGGCCGCCTGGCGGGCCGCGCCGATCGCCGCGTAGTCCGCCGGCTGGGGGACGACGACCTGCGTGCCGAACAGCGAGGGCGCCGCCGCCTGCACCGCGGGCAGCTCCGCCGCGGCACCCAGCAGGAAGATCCGCCGCACCTCCACGCCGCGCCCGCGCAGCACGTCGAGCGCGTCCGCGAGCCCGCACAGCATGCCCTCGAACGCGGCCCGCGCCAGGTGCTCCGGCTTCATCGACTCGCGGCGCAGCCCGGCCAGGGTGCCCGCGGTGTGCGGCAGGTTCGGGGTCCGCTCGCCCTCCAGGTACGGCAGCAGGACCAGCCCGTGCGAGCCCGGCGTCGACTTCATCGCCAGGTCGGACAGCGCCTCGAGGTCCGGCAGGCCGAGGAGCTCGGCGGCGCCGCGCAGGGTGCGCACGGCGTTGAGCGTGGTCACCACCGGCAGGTGCATGCCCGTGGCGTCCGCCAGCGAGGTGATCATCCCCGAGGAGTCGACGAGCGCCTCGGGGTGGACGGCCATCACGGAACCGGAGGCGCCGAGCGAGACGACGGCGTCGCCCAGCCCGATCCCCAGACCCAGCGCGGCGGCCATCGTCTCCCCGGTGCCCGCGGAGATCAGCAGCCCCTCCGGTGTCGTACCGGCCGCCTCGGAGGGGCCGATCACCTCGGGCACCATGGCCTGGTGGCCGAGCGCCAGCTCGACGAGGTCGCTGCGGTAGGCGCCGGTCGCCGCCGACCAGTACCCGGTCCCGGAGGCGCCGCCCCGGTCGGTGGTCCGTCTCACCGGCCGCCCGAGCAACTGCCACACCAGCCAGTCGTGGGCCTGCATCAGCACGGCGGTGCGCAGCGCGTTGTCCGGTTCCGTCTTGGCGAGCCAGCGGAGCTTGGTCACGGGCTGCGCGGCCTGCGGGACACAGCCGACGGCCTCGGCCCAGGCCTGCCGGCCGCCGAGCGCGTCGATCAGGTCTGCCGCCGCGACCTGGGCCCGCTTGTCGCCGCCGACCAACGCGGGCCGCACGGTGGCGCCCTGCGTGTCGAGCGGGACCAGCGCGTTCTGCTGCGCGGATACGCCGATGGCCTGCACGCCCTCGAGGAGCCCGCCCCCGGCCGCCTCCCCGAGCGACAGCAGCCAGGCCTGGGGGTCGACGTCGGAGGGACGGCCGCCGCCCTCGAGGGTCTCCACCGGGTGCGGCGCATACCCCTGCCTGAGCACCGCCCCCGTGTCCGTGTCACAGACGACGATACGAGTGAAATCGGGCGAACTGTCCAGCCCGGCGACTATCCCCATGCGGAAATTCTGCCGTACGGAGGGGGGTGGACGCGCCGGGGGGGGGGGGGGGGGGGGGGGAGACCCCACCCCCCACCCCCCCCCCCCCCCCCACTCATTTTTTTTTTTTTTCCCCCTTTTTTCTTCCCCT
>NZ_JBVHTR010000003.1:381420-402762 GCF_055565775.1 Streptomyces sp. NPDC028331
CGGGGGGGGGGGGGAGGGGGGGGGGGGGGGGGAGAGGGGAGGGGGGGGGGGGGGGGGGGGGTTTGTGGTGGGGGGGGGGGGGGGGGGGGGGGGAAGGGGGGGGGGGGGGGCGGCCCCCCCCCCCCCCCCCCGCCGTCGTCGATCCCCGCCCGGGTCAGCTGTTGCTGGTGCCCCAGTCGTCCGGGCCGCTGCCGTTCGTGCCGCGTTCCCGCAGCGAGCGCACACGGTCGGCGACCGAGTCGGGCATGTGGTCGCCCACCCTGGCGCCCACGGCGTGCAGGGCCTTCCCGGCGATCTCGCGGCCCTGGTGGGCGGCGGTCTCGGCGGTGTTGCGCACGGCCGGGTTCTGCGCGACCTGACGGGCGGATTTCTTCAACTGCTCGTAACGCTCGCGCCCGGCCCGTGTGCCCAGCACATAGCCCAGCACCAGCCCGGCGACGAACGTGAGCCGATAGCGCATGGCGGCCATCCTTCCCTTGCGTCTGCGTCGTCCCTTTGCGTGGGCGCCGGTCGTGGGGAGTACCGGTTGGCGGAGCACCCCCCTGCTTGCGCTAATGTATGTGTCGCAGCGAGCGAGCGCCCCCTGGCGGATACCCAGGGAGGTACGTTCGATGCGACGAGGCATTCCTCCGTAGCTCAATTGGCAGAGCAGCCGGCTGTTAACCGGCAGGTTACTGGTTCGAGTCCAGTCGGGGGAGCTCGGTCCTCCGTAGCTCAATTGGCAGAGCAGCCGGCTGTTAACCGGCAGGTTACTGGTTCGAGTCCAGTCGGGGGAGCATGGTGAACGAGGACCCTTCGGGGTCCTTTTTCATGTCCGGGGGAACCGCCGCGTCCGCGGGGAAGTCCTCAAGGTCATGCAGGGCCGCCGGAAGACGACCATCCGAAGCAGGAGATCGTATGAGCGGCTATGCTGCGGCAGACGGCGCGCACACATGTACGCGACGCGCCGCGACGGGGCGGTAGCTCAGCCGGTTAGAGCAGCGGACTCATAATCCGTCGGCCGTGGGTTCGAGTCCCACCCGCCCCACCAGGCGCTCCACGCGCAGAAGCGTTTCTATCCGCGGAGACGCACGAGCGAAGGGCGCCACGCCTGCGTGGCGCCCCCTGTTCACTCGCGCGGATCAAGATCGCGTGGCCCGCCCGGCGGCCCCGCCCGCCGGGCGTACCGGCGCACCCGACCGCCGTCGATCCGAGTCGGCCGGCGGCTAGGGTGCCACCGCGCGGCCCGTCTGCGGGGAGATGGCGCCGGCGCACAGACCGCGGGCGGCCAGCCCCTGCGCGATGCGCGGGATCGCGGCGAGCGTGTCGGCGGCCCAGTCGTGCATGAGGATGATCTGGCCGTTGGTGAGCCGCCCGGCGGCCCGCACGATCGCGTCCGTACCGGCGCCGTTCCAGTCCTGCGAGTCCACGTCCCAGATGATCTCGGTCAGGCCGTACTCGGCCTCCACCGCCCTGACCGTGGAGTCGGTCTCGCCGTACGGCGGCCGGAACAGCTTCGGCGTGCCGCCGCCCGCGGCCGCGACGGCCCGCTGGGTGCGGGAGATCTCCGAGTCGATCTCCGACCGGCCGAGCCGGGTCAGGTGCGGGTGCGTGTAGCTGTGGTCGCCGACCCACATGCCGGCCGCGACCTGGGCCTTGACCTCGGCCGGGTAGGCGGCGGCGTACCGGCCCTCGTTGAACATGGTCGCCCGCAGCCCGTTCCGCTTCAGCGCGTCCAGCAGGGCGGGCGTGTTTCCGGACGGGCCGTCGTCGAAGGTGAGCCCGACGTACCCGGTGCAGCCGGCGGCCCGCGCCGGGGCGGTGTGGACGGTGAGGGTGGCAGTCGCGGCCAGCGCCGACGCGGCCAGGGCCGTCGTCAGGGCGCGTGCGGTCCGACGCGGCCCGGCGGGGCTCATGCCGACACCGTGATGGTGGAGCTCCCACTGCTCTGGTATCCCTCGGTCGCGAGGATCATGTAGTACGTGAAGCTGCCGAGGGGCATTCCGGCGCGGGCCCAGGCGTCGAAGTGGTTGCCGGTGGTGATGGTGCCGCCCGTCCGCTTCGACTGCCGCACGCTCCAGTACTGGTTGAAGGTCCTGACGCCTTCGACGGACGGCGCGTTGTACCGCGTCGTCTGGTAGATGTCGTACGTGCCGCCGTCGCTGGTGACCGTGCCCTTGTATGTGCCGGTCGGCCGGTAGGTGCCCCAGTTGTCGACGATGTAGTACTCGACGAGCGGGTTCGACGTCCACCCGTAGAGGGACAGGTAGCCGTTGCCGGACGGGTTGAAGCTGCCCGAGTAGCGCACGGTCCTGCGTGAGCCGTTGCTCCAGCCCTTGCCGGCGACGAAGTTCCCGGTGTTCCGCCAGCTCGTGCTGTAGTTGCCGCCGGAGCCCAGGGTCATGGAGACCGTGCCCTGTGAGTCGGTCCAGAACGAGTAGTAGAAGCCGTTGTCGGTGCCGGTCCGGTTCGTGGTGATGACGGTCGCGGCGCGGGCGGTACCGGGCAGGGCCAGCGCCGACGCGGCGCCGAGCAGCATGACGCAGGCGGCCCTGCGGGATGTCCGCTGTGGGGGTGGGACGGTCATGCGCGGGTTCCTCCTCCTCGTGCGAAGCCGGGATGTGGTCTGCAATGTTGACCTGTCCGCATCAAGAGTCAATGGTTTGCAGTCCCTTGCGAAACCTTTCGAAAGCGTCAAAAGGGCCGTGGACGCGTCGCGTTCGGCAGTCCCTTCCGCCGTCGACCCGGATCACCGCCTCGGCGTGATTCGCGGGGCCGGCCGGCGGTCACACCGGGTTCGGTGAATCTGCACCGCGAATGCGCAACCGCGGCACGAGGTGCGAGGGATCTCCATCTTCGCCTGCCGGGGCGCGCTCTGATGGAGCGGATTGTCCTGTTCCGCATCGCCGGGGAGACGCCGGCACCGCCCCGGCTGCGCGCAGCGTGTGGAGAAACCGGCCCCAATTCGTGCGCGCGCCTTTACGGATGCGCCGCTCGCGCGGTCAACCACCCTGGTCACAGCGTCGGTTGAGTGGATAGCCGGTCGCACTCCGTGCTTTGATCGCTGGCGCCGCGGGGTCGTGCGAAGGGTGGCCGGAAACGGACGCCGCACGCCTGCGGCCGCGGCCCGCCACCTGTCCCCAGCGGGACGCTCCCCCCTTGCGGAACACACATGTGAAGGGAAGTTCCATCATGAACTCCGCTCCCCAGGTTCACACCGCCGAGATCTCCGACGCCGAGCTCGACAACGTCTCCGGCGGCCTGGCCCCGCACGCCAGCGCGTCCGTCGGCTCCACGTCGGTCAGCGACGCGGACGTCCTCGCTCAGGTCGGCACGGTCGAGGGCGTGGCCCTGGGCACCGTCGGTGCCGTCGGCGCGTACCACCAGGCCGGCGTCAGCGTCTCCTTCTGAGCCGCAGCCCGAACGGGGCCGCCGGCCCGCGCCTCTCGCGCGGGCCGGCGGCCCCGCCGTTTCCGGGGCGGCGGCCGAACCGCCGCCCCGGAACGCCGCCGGGCCTGCCGCCTACCGCCTACCGAGCATCTTCTTCATCTCGGTGATCTCGGCCGACTGCGAGGTGACGATCGACTTCGCCATCGTCTGCGCGGGGGCGTAGGCGCCCTTGGCCTGCTCGGTCCTCGCCATGGCGATCGCGCCCTCGTGGTGGCCGACCATCATCTGCAGGAACGCCTTGTCGAAGGCGTCACCCGACAGCTTCTCCAACTTCTTCATGTCCCCGTCCGACATCATGCCGGGCATCGACGAGCCGGAGTGGTCCATACCCGGCATGCTCTCCATACCGGACGCGCCGTCGTCGGGGACCTTCGCGCCCCACGCCTTCAGCCAGCCCGACATGGTGGCGATCTCCGGGTCCTGCGCCTTGCGGATCCTCGCGGCGAGGTCCTTGACGTCCTTGGAGGCGGCCCGTGACGGGGCCAGTTCGGCCATCGCGACGGCCTGGCGGTGGTGCGGGATCATCTCCTGCGCGAACGTCACGTCCTGGGCGTTGTGGCCGCCCTGTGCCGCGGAGGCGGTGCCCGAGGGGGCGGTGGAGGACATCGACCCCATGTCGTGGCCGGAGCCGGACGGGGAGGCGGAGGACGACGCGGAGGAGTCACTGCCGCCGCCGCAGGCGGTCAGCACCACCGCGGCGGTCGCGGCCGCGGCCAGCACGGCGGCACGGCGGAGCGGGGAACGGCGGATCGTGGAACGGCGAAATGCCATGAGACGTACAGCTCCTTGGAACACCCGCGCGGGCGCGCGGGAAGAACGGATCGTGGGACGGCGCGGAGCACGCCACCGGAGGACGGGTGCCGTGCGGGCGTCTCTAGATCCGCAGAAGCTGTAGTTCGGACAGGTCGGGCGGGGCCCGGCCGTCGGTACTCCGCGCGACCGGACGAGCGGGCACGGCCGCGGCGCACTCCCCGGGGACCGTGAGCGCGGGCAGCAGGGCGGGCGGGACGTAGGACGCGGCGGTCCCCCCGGCCGCACAGGTGCCGCCGCCGTGGTCCATGCCCATCCCGTCATGGCCGGCGTCCGACAGACGGGGGCACGCGCAGTCGTCCGCGCGGGCGGATGCCGCCTGGTGCGCGGCCGCACCGGGCGCGCCCGTCATGACGTGCTGTCCCGCCGCGGGCGTCCCGGACGGCGACAGCGCGTGCATGGCCAGCACTCCGGCCAGTACCGCCAGCATCAGCAGCACCCGGCGCACGGAGGCACGGCTCACCGACGAGCGGGTGCGCGCGCCGGATGTCATGGCGCCCATCGTACGGACACCGCCCGCCGCTCAGCGCCCAGGCCGCGCGTACGCCGCCCGACGTCCACCCGTCAGGCCGCCAGCGGGTCGAGGGTCAGCGGCTGGATCCTGCCCTCCAGCATCGCGCCCAGGCCCTGGACCGCGCAGACGTCGGGCCGTTCGGCGATGTGCACGGGCATGCCGGTCGCCTGGCGCAGCATGTCGTCGAGCCCCGGCAGCAGCGCGCTGCCCCCGACCATCATGATCCCGCGGTCGGCGAGGTCGGCCACCAGGTCGGGCGGGCAGTCCCGCAACACCTTGCCGATGCCGTCGAGGACGGCGGTCAGCGGGGTCTGGATGGCGACCCGCACGGCCGCCGTGTCGACCTTCACGGAGCGGGCGAGACCGGTCGCCACGTCCCGCCCCATGATCTCGGTGGAGTCGGGCCCGTCCGGGGTGAGCCCGCCCGCGCACAGGGCGAGCCGCAACGGCCGTACGGACTGGCTCGGCAGGATCAACGCGTGCTCGTGTCGCAGATGTTGCACTATGGCGTGATCGACGGCCTCACCGCCCACCGGGATCCGCTCGGCGGTCACGATGTTCCCCAGCGACAGCACCGCGATCTGCGTCGCCGCGGCCCCGCACACCATGATCATGGAGGCTTCGGGCTGCTCGACGGGCAGCCCGCACCCGACGGCCGCCGCGACGAGCGTGTCCACCAGCTCCACCCTGCGCGCCCCCAGCCCGACCAGCGTCTCCACGGCCGCGCGCTGGGCCAGCGGGTCCGCGTCGTGCGGGGTGCAGGCGGCGGCCCGCAGCCGGGGCTTGCGGCGCAGGCTGCGGCGCAGCTTCTCGCCGAGGAGATGGCGCAACATGCGCTGGGCCATCTCGATGTCGACGACGGTGCCGCCGGAGACCGGCCGCACCACTCGGATGTACGAGGGCGTGCGGCCCGTCATCTTCTCGGCGAACTCGCCGACCGCGATCAGCGCCCCCGTGCGGGTGTTCACGGCCGCCGCACTGGGCTGGTCCACCACCAGACCGGCGCCCTTGACGTAGACGCGGGTCCGCGCCGCGCCCAGGTCGACGGCGAAGTGGCAGCGGCGCAGCTGCTCCAGGCTGACGGTCATGGGCGGTACCTCCCGAGAACGGACCGCGGGCGGCCGCCGGACGGCGGGCCTCTTCTCAGCATCCTCGGGGGTCACGCGGGGCCTCGCCCCTCGTGGTGGTCCGGGCGGGTGGTCGTGGGCGCGTCGTGCGCCCGGGACCTTGTACGGCGCCCGCCCGTCACGTAGCCGCGGTCGCCCGCCCGTCACGTAGCCGCGGTCGCCCGCCCGTCATGTGGCCGCAGGCGCCCGCCCGTCACGTGGCGGCGTCGGCGATCCCGCGTACGACCCCGAGGGCGACCAGGTCCTGGGGGCGGACACGGAGCTGGTCGGCCGTCTCCCGCACCTGCTCCGGCGGGCGCTTGAGTATCGCGGCGGCGAGCTCCGGGGCGATCACGGAGAAGTAGCCGTCCGGCGTGACCCAGGTGTTGCCGGGCGCGGCCAGCGCCAGGGCGCCGCCCGAGCCGCCCTCGCCGACGACCAGCGTGGTGATGGGCGTACGGGCGGTGGCGACCGCGGCGAACAGGTCCGCGATCGCGGCACCGGCCCCCTGCCGTTCGGCCTCGGCGTCGTTGGCGGCGCCCGGCGTGTCCACCAGCGTCAGCACCGGGACGGACAGCCGGTCCGCCAGGCGGATCAGCCGGGCGGCCGTACGGTATCCGGCGGGCCGGGTCGCGGCGCCGGTCTGGGCCGCGTAGGCGATGGTCCGGCCGTCGTGGGTGCCGAAGCCGCACAGCATGCCGTCCGGGTCGGTGCCGCCCGAGCGGTCGCCGCCGATGGCCGCCCGGCGGGTGAAGTAGGCGTCCAGGTAGGCGTGCGCACGGGGGCGCTGCGGGTCGCGGGCGCGCCGCACCGCGTCCCAGCCGGTGGCCGGCAGGTCCGTCCGGCCGAGCGCGCGGGGCACGGGGGCGGGCTCGGCCGAGGGTGCCGTCAGCAGGGCCAGCCAGCGGCCCAGCGTCCGAGGCAGCTCCCCGGGCCGTACGACCGCGTCGACGGTGCCCGCCGCGAGCTGCGCCTCGGCGGTGTACGCGGCCGGGTCCGCGTCCGGCGGGCGCACCCGGGAGCCCGCGAAACCGACCTGGGCCCCCGGCAGGGCCAGCACCACGTCGGCGCCCGCGCCCAGCGTGGCCCAGCCGCCGCCCGTCGTCGGGTCCCGCAGGACCGCGAGCTGGGGCAGCCCGGCCGCCCGGGTGAGCGCCGACTGGCGGGCCACGCGCTGCAACTGGGTCAGCGCGAGCATGCCCTCCTGCATCCGGCTGCCGCCCGTCGCGACCAGCGAGACGACGGGGAGCCGCCGCTCACGCGCGTACCGGTGGGCCGCCTCCAGCCGGTCCCCGGTGCCCTCGCCCAGGGAGCCGCCGAGGAAGCCGAACTCGAACGCGATCAGCACGGCCGGGGTGCCGCCGACGGTGCCGTGCCCGCAGACGACGGACTCCTCCTCGCCGGTGCGTGCGGCGGCGCGGGCGCGGGAGGCGTCGTAGCCGGGCCACCCGAGCGGACCGTCGGGCCGCGCGGCGCGCGCCGGGGCGGGGAGTTCCGTGAAGTCACCGGTGACGAGGGCGAGGGCGTCCCGTGCGGACAGGCGTTCAGGCATCCGGCAGTGCCCGCTTCATGATCTTCCCCATGTCGTTGCGGGGCAGGGCGTCCAGGTACCGCACGGCACGGGGACGCTTGTGCGGGGCGAGCCGGCGGGCCACATGGCCGGCCAGCTCGTCGGCAGCGGGCGGTGCCGCCGGATCCGCGGGCACCACCCAGGCGACGATCCGCTCGCCCAGGTCGTCGTCGGGCTCCCCGGTGACGGCGGCCTCCCGGACGCCCGGGTGCTCGAGGAGCGCGTTCTCGATCTCCCCGGCCCCGATCTTGTAACCGCCGCTCTTGATGAGGTCGGTCGCCTTGCGCCCCACGATCCGCACATACCCGTCGGACTCGCGCACCGCCATGTCCCCGGTGCGGAACCAGCCGTCGGGGGTGAACGCGGCGGCGGTGGCGTCGGGCCGGTTGAGGTACCCGGTGAACAGGTTCGGCCCGCGCACCTGGATCTCCCCGACGCTCTCCCCGTCCCAGGCGTCGATGACGGCCCCGTCCTCCTCCACCAGGCGCAGCTCCACACCCGGCAGCGGAACCCCCACCGTCCCCGCGCGCGGCTCCCCGTCGACCCGCACGCTCGTGTTCATCAGCGTCTCCGTCATCCCGTACCGCTCGACGACCCGGCGGCCGGTCGCCGCGGCGATCCGCTCGTGGTCGTGCACCGGCAGCGCCGCGGACCCGGAGACCAGCAGCCGGGCCCCGGCGAGCGCCTTGGCCAGCTCGGGATCGGCGGGCAGGGCCTCGGCGATGCGGTGGTACATCGTCGGCACGCCGAACAGCATGGTCGCGCCCTCGCTCAGCTCCCGCGCCACACCGTCCGTACTGAACCGGCCCAGGTGCCGTACGGACCCGCCGCGCCTGAGGGGCCCGAGGATCCCCAGCACCAGCCCGTGCACATGGAACAACGGCAGCCCGTGCACGAGCACGTCGTCGCCGGTCCACTGCCAGGCGTCCGCGAGCGCGTCGAGCGTGGTGGCGACGGCACGGCGGGGGATGACGGCGCCCTTGGGCGGTCCGGTGGTGCCGGAGGTGTAGACGACGAGGGCGGGGTCCTCGTCGCCGGTCGCGTCCTTGGGGAGAACCCCCGAGCCGTGCACGTCGACGTCCACGCGCTCCAGCCCGCCGAGCGCGCCGGGCAGTTCGTCACCGGGCGCGGCCAGCACCAGCGACGGCGCGCTGTCCGCCAGGATGTGCCCGAGTTCCCGCTCACCGGACTTGGGGTTGAGCGGGACGAAGGGCACACCGGCGCTCAGCGCGGCCACCGCCGCGACGGCGGTCTCCAGGGTGGGCGTGGCCCACAGTGCCACCCTTCCCCGAGCTCCCGACTTGTCCCCCACTCTCGACTTCGCTCGAGCGGGAGGACCCCCATGAGCAGGGGGGACCCCCGTCACCCCGCCGATCCGCCCGGCGAGCGCACCCGCCGCCGAGGCCAGCTCCGCACAGGTCAGGCCACGCTCCCCGAACCGCAGGGCGGGCCGCCGCCCGGCCGAGGGATCGGACAGCGCCGGAAAGAGGGAGGACACGCGGGCACTCCTTGCGTCGAGGCGGGCGTACGCACGGGACGTACCCACTCATCGTGCCGCACAGCCCCGTCCGCTATGCGGCCTCCACCACCTCCGCCACCACGCAGCTCACGTTGTCCGGACCACCGGCCGCGTTGGCCGCGGCCACCAGGGCGCGTACCGCGTCGTCCGGGGCCGGGGCCGACCCGAGCGTGGCGCGGATCTCCCCGTCCGGGACGACCCCGGACAGGCCGTCGGAGCACAGCAGGTAGCGGTCGCCCGGCAACGCGTCGTGCAGCCGCAGGTCGGGCACGGCACCGGCGTCGTCACCACCGGTCAACGCCTTGAGCAGCAAGGCCCGTTGAGGATGGGCAGCGGCCTCCTCCGGCGTCAGCCGGCCCTCGTCGATCATCGACTGGACGACCGTGTGGTCGTGCGTGATCCGGAACAGTTCGCCGTCGCGCAGCAGATACGCGCGCGAGTCGCCGATGTGGACGAGGGCGAGCTGCGAGCCGGTCCACACCGCCGCGGTGAGGGTGGTGCCCGCCCCGGCGTCCGCCCCGGCCGCGTCCCGCACCGCCCGGGTGGCGCCCTGCACCGCGTCCTCCAGCAGGTTCAGCACACCGCCCGCGGGCAGTGGCTCCCGGTCCAGGTGCCGCAGTGCCTCGACGGCGGCCGTGCTCGCGGGCGCGCCCCCGGAGCCGAACCCGTCGGCCACCGCGAGGACACGGGCGCCCGCGTACGCCGTGTCCTGGTTGGCCGTGCGGACCAGACCGGGGTCCGAGAGGGCCGAGTAGCGCAGTTCCAGCATGGTGGTGTCCTTCCTCGAGTGGTGCGAGAGGTGGTCCACGAGGAACGCCGCCAGCTCCCGGCGCGCGGCCGTCTCCGCCTCGACCCGCGCCCAGTAGGCGCGGATCTCCCGGGCGGCGCCCGCGTCGTCCAGCGCGCACACCTGCCGGATGCGCGCCAGCGGCATACCGAGCCGCCGCAGCCACGCCACCAGCCGAGCCCGCTCGAGCTGGCCGGCGGCGTAGTAGCGGTAGCCGGTCTCCGGGTCCACCCGGGCCGGGCGCAGCAGGTCCAGCTCGTCGTAGAGCCTGAGCGCCTTCGGCGACAGCCGGCACGCCTTCGCGAACGCCCCGATCGTCAGCATCTCCACCGCCGCACCCCGCCCTTCCGCCATTCCTCGTCCGTTCCGCCACCGATGCTGGGGCTTCACCAAAGGTGAAGGTCAACGGCCCGTGCCGGGTTCCACGCACTGTTGTTAGCCTGCGCGGAGGAATCGTCGTGGAACATCCGTCATACGAACAGGAGTCCTTACGTGGCCCGAGTCGCGCTCGTCACCTGCCGTCCCGGGCCCGAGGTCAGCGTCGACCGTGATCTGCCGGTGCTCCTGCGGGAGTTGCGGGCGGCGGGGGCCGAGGCCGACGCCGTGTACTGGGACGACGCGGACGTCGACTGGGCGGGCTACGACCTGGCCGTGATCCGGTCCACCTGGGACTACAGCTGGCGGGCTGCCGAGTTCACCGCGTGGGCCGAGCGGTGCGGGAAGGCCACACGGCTGGCCAATCCGGCGGAGGTCGTGCGCTGGAACGCCGACAAGCGGTACCTCGGGGACCTGGCCGCCGCGGGGGTCCCCGTCGTCCCCACGCGGTACATCGCCCCCGGCGACCCCGCCGACCTGCCCGACGACCACGAGTACGTCGTCAAGCCGACCTCCGGCGCGGGCGCCCGGTTCGCGGCGCGCTACACGCCGGGGGAGCACGACACCGCCGTACGGCAGCTCGCCCGCATGCACGCCGAGGGGTTCACGGCGATGGTGCAGCCCTATGTGCAGGGCATCGACGTGAGCGGGGAGCGGGCGCTGCAGTTCTTCGGCGGGGGACTGCTGCACGCCAGCCGGAAGGGTGCCGTCCTCGCGCCCGGCACCCCGTACGACGAGAGGAAGACGGCCCACCCGGGCCTGGAGCCCTGGACCCCGACCCCGGCCGAACTCGCCACCGCCGAACGCGCCCTGGCCGCCGTACCGGGCCGGAGTGACCTGCTGTACGCCCGCGTCGACCTGGTGGACGGCGCGGACGGGCGGCCGTGCGTGATGGAACTGGAACTGGTGGAGCCCAACCTGTTCCTTTCGCTGCACACGGGGTCGGTGGCGCGGGTGGTGGAGGCTGTCCTCACGGCTGCCCGCTGACGCCCACCCGCTGCAACAGCCCCCATGTGAACTCGGCGGCGACCTGACGGCGCACGCCCCTCGCGTCCGGGGCGGTGAAGGCCAGGCCCCAGCGGGTGGGGGCGGTGCCCTCCAGGGGGCGGGCGGGCGCGAAGGCGCGGGCCGCCTCGTCGACGGTGCAGGACCAGGGGGTCAGGTCCTCCAGGGTCTCCAGCTTGGGCGACGGCGCGCCCGGGGCCCGTACCAGCCACTCGTTCCACACCACGCCGTTCGGCGCGACCAGCACCTCGAAGCGCAGGTCCGGCCAGAGCGGGAGGGGCCACAGCAGGGCGTCGCAGTCGAGGTCGCCGATGCGGCGCGGTGTCGTGGACTCCGGATCGCCCAGGACGGAGCGGTACCGGGAGAGGGCCGAACGGGAGCGGGGCGAGCGGACCATCGCCTGCCAGCGTTTGTTGGCCTCGCGCATGTCCGCGATCGAGACGCCCAGTTCACGGCGGGCGTCCTCGACCAGGCCCGGATTGTGGTCGGCCATGCGGCGCAGCAGGACGAGCTGGAAGTCACGGGGCGTGAAGGCGGACGGCATGTGCTCCATCCTCGCCGACGCGCCGAGCCGACTCGCCGAGCCGGCTCCCTCGATCCAGCGGAATCCCACACTTCGCACGACCATTGCCGCACCAGCGCACTATGACTAGCCTGTGTTCGTCATGCCGATCGTCAGTTGATATTTCGAACATGGAGAGGGGGCCGGTCGTGGGACGCCTCGTACCTGCCGTCACCCGGGCTCTCGACATCCTGGAGCTCTTCCTCGACGGGGACGGCACGCTGTCCGCCCCCGACATCGTGCGCAAGCTCCAGTTGCCGCGCACCACCGTGCACGAGCTCGTCACCACGCTCGCCGCGCGCTCGTACATCGTGCCGGTGCCGGGGCAGCCGGGACGCTACCGCCTGGGCGTCCGCCCGTACCAGCTCGGCAGCCGCTACGCCGAGCAGCTCGACCTCGCGGCCGAGGGCCTGCAGGTCGCCCGGTCCGTGGCCGAGACCTGCGACGAGACCGTCCACGTGGCCATCCTCGAGGGCACCGACGTCATCTACATCGCCAAGGTCGACTCCACGCACGCCGTCCGCATGGTGTCCGCTGCCGGGCGCCGGCTCCCCGCCCACTGCACCTCCGTCGGCAAGATGCTCCTCGCGTCCCTGCCCGAGCCGGAACTCGCCGCCCGCATCCCGGACGGCGCCGAGCTGGTCGCGATGACTCCCAACAGCATCACCGACCCGGAGGCGCTGCGCGAGGCCCTGGCGCAGATCCGCGCCCGCGGCATCGCCGTGGAGAGCCGCGAGTCCAACCCCGACGTGAGCTGCGTCGCCGCCCCCGTGCGCGACCGCACCGGGCAGGTCGTCGCCGCGCTGTCCATCTCCGTCCCCATGATCCGCTGGAGCGACGAGCGCCGCGCCGAGCTGGAGGAGCTCGCCGCGAAGGGCGCCGCGGAACTCTCCGAGCGGCTCGGCCACCGGAGCGCGGCATGACGACGGCGTACGAGCTCGCCGTACGCGAAGAGGCGGCCCTCGGCGAGGGCCCGACGTGGGACGCCGTCGGCGGGCGGCTGATCTGGGTGGACATCCTGGGCTCACGGGTACACACGTACGACCCCGTTTCCGGGCGCCGCACGGTCATGACCACCGAGCAGCACGTGGGCGCCGCCAAGCCGCGCGCCGGCGGCGGCCTGGTGCTCAACCTCCGTGACGGGGTGGGCCTGCGTGACGCCGACGGCACCTTCCGCTGGCTGCACCGCGAGCCCGTCCCCGGCCGCCGCGGCAACGACGCGGCCGTCGCGCCGGACGGCTCCCTGTGGGCCGGCACCATGCGCTACGACGAGGCGCCGGGCGGCGGCACCCTGTCCCGGATCACCGGCGAGGGCGCCGTCCGCACCGTCCTGGACGACGTCGCCGTCAGCAACGGCACCGGCTGGAGCCCCGACGGCCGGCTGATGTACTACATCGACTCGCCGACCCGCCGCGTCGACGTCTTCGACGTGGACGACGACGGGATCCCCGCGGGCAGGCGCACCCTCGCGCACGTCGACCGCGGCTTCCCGGACGGGCTGACCGTCGACGCCGACGGCTGTGTGTGGGTCGCTCTGTGGGACGGCGGCGCGGTCCACCGCTACACCCCGTCCGGGGAGCTGGACCGCGTCCTGGAACTGCCCGTCGAGCGCCCCACCGCCTGTGCGTTCGGGGGCGCCGACCTGGCCGACCTGTACATCACCACGGCCCGCACGGGGCTGGACGCGCCGCACCCGCTCGCCGGCTCGCTCCTCGTCGTCCCCGGCGCCGGAAAGGGCCTGGCCCAGCCCGCGTTCGCCGGCTGACCCCCCGTCCGCTCAGGGCCCCCGCCCGGTCGAGACCGGGCGGGGGCCCTGAGTCGTGCCGGCGGGGCGGATCTCGTCCGATCCATTGACGCGAAACCGCTTTCACTCTACGGTCCCGTCCGAACTTACGAGCATCATCCGAAATACCGGACATGCCTCGGTCGGCAGCACGTCACGCAGCTCTCCCATAAGGAGACCGCCCGTTGAAGCGCCTCAGACTCACCGGCAAGGCGATCCCCGGCGCGACGGTGCACCATCTGGCGACCCGCCCGGACGCCCCGTACGCCGTCGAGGGCGCCCACGTGGTCCGGCACGGCCGCTACTACTACCTGTTCGCCTCCTACGACGCCTGCTGCGCCGGAGTGAACTCCACCTACAAGACCAGGGTCGGCAGGTCCACGTCCGTGACCGGCCCCTACACCGACAGCACCGGCACCCCCCTGCTCGACGGCGGCGGCGACCTGTTCCTCGCCTCCCACGGCCGCTGCATCGGCCCCGGCGGGGAGTCGGTCTTCCGCGACCACGGCACGGACTGGATCGCGTACCACTACTACGACGCGGACGACAACGGCACGCCCAAGCTGGGCCTGAACCCGCTCGGCTGGACACGCGACGGCTGGCCCACGCTCCGGCAGCCCTCCTGAAAGGACCCCATGAGCAAGCGCACCGCCCGCTTCACCCTGGACCCCGCCTTCACCGTCGGCGAGGTCAGCCCCCGTCTCTTCGGCTCCTTCGTCGAACACCTCGGCCGCTGCGTCTACACCGGCATCTACGAACCCGGCCACCCGGCGGCGGACGAGGCCGGAATGCGCACCGACGTCCTGGACCTCGTCCGCGAACTGGGCGTCACCGCCATCCGCTACCCCGGCGGCAACTTCGTCTCCGGCTACAAGTGGGAGGACTCGGTCGGCCCCGCCGAGTCGCGGCCGCGCCGCCTCGACCTCGCCTGGCACTCCACGGAGACCAACCGCTTCGGCCTGTCCGAGTACATCGCCTTCCTCAGGAAGATCGGCCCGCAGGCCGAGCCGATGATGGCGCTGAACCTCGGCACCCGCTCGGTCGCGGAGGCCCTGGAACTCCAGGAGTACGCCAACCACCCCGCCGGCACCGCCCTGTCCGACCTGCGGATCTCCCACGGCGACAAGGACCCCTTCGGCATCCGGCTGTGGTGCCTCGGCAACGAGATGGACGGCCCCTGGCAGACCGGGCACAAGACGGCGGAGGAGTACGGCCGCGTCGCCGCCGAGACCGCCCGCGCCATGCGCCAGATCGACCCGTCCGTGGAACTGGTCGCCTGCGGCTCCTCCGGGCAGGGCATGCCGACCTTCGCCGAGTGGGAGGCGACGGTCCTGAAGGAGACGTACGACCTCGTCGACTACATCTCCCTGCACGCCTACTACGAGCCCACCGACGGCGACGTCGACTCCTTCCTCGCGTCCGCCGTCGACATGGAGTCCTTCATCGAGAACGTGGTCGCCACCTGCGACCACGTGGGCGCGCGCCTGAAGTCGAAGAAGAGGATCAACCTCTCCTTCGACGAGTGGAACGTCTGGTACATGTCCCGCTCGCAGGAACAGGCCGAGGCCGGCGACCCGAACGACTGGCCCGAGGCTCCGCGCCTGCTGGAGGACAACTACAGCGTCCTGGACGCCGTCGTCTTCGGCTCGCTGCTCATCGCCCTGCTGCGGCACGCCGACCGTGTGACGGTCGCCTGCCTCGCCCAGCTCGTCAACGTGATCGCCCCGATCATGACGGAGCCGGGCGGCCCGGCGTGGCGGCAGACGACGTTCTTCCCGTTCGCGCAGGCCTCGAAGTACGGCCGCGGACGGGTCCTCGACGTGCGTGTGGACTCGCCGGCCTACATCACCGAGAAGTACGGCGAGACCGACCTGCTGCACGCCACCGCCGTGCGCGCCGAGGACGGCTCGGTCACCGTCTTCGCCGTCAACCGCGGCCGCACCGAACCCCTGCCGCTCGAAGTGGCCCTCCACGGCCTGGAGTTGAAGTCGGTCGTCGAGCACAGCGCGCTCGCCGACGCCGACCCCGACGCGCGCAACACGTCGAGCGACCCCGAGCGGGTGGCCCCGCACCGGGTCTCCGGGACCACCCTGAGCGACGGCACCCTCACCACCGTCCTGGAACCGCTGTCCTGGAACGTGATCCGGCTCGCCTAGCCGGAGCCGGAGCCGGAGCCGGAGCCGGGGGCACCGGGGGAGCCGGAAAAGCCGGGGGAGTCCACCCGTGTCACGGGGACTCCGCCGGCCGCCCGCCCCAGCAGCGTCAACTCGACGCCCCCCGGCCCCGACGGCGTCGTCCCGTCGGCGAGGACCGCCAGCGCGAGCGTGTTCACGCCCTGGGTGTCGAGCACACCGTTCGGCAGCACGAAGGTGTGCTGGGGACCCACGTCGTTGATGTACTGGCCCATGTTCCAGCCGTTGAGGAAGATCTGCACCCGGTAGGCGCGGGCGGGATCGTCCGTCAGGGTGAGCCCGATGGACGCGTCCGTGCCCGGATCCACGGCCAGCCGGAACCCCGTCCGGTACCAGACCACACCCTGCCCCCGCTCGGCACGCGGCAGGCGGACCGCCTCCCAGCCGCCGTCCGGGAACCCGGGCAGGTGCCAGCCGTGCCGCTCCCCGTACAGCCCGCCGTTGTTCAGCGGTCCGCGCACCGGGTCGGGGGCGGCCTCGCCCTGGATCCGCCAGCGCACGGCGGGCGACGCCCCGTCGAAGGTGACGGACAGCAGCCCCCGGCCCGCCTTGTGGGTGTCGTTCGCCCCGCCGTCCTCGTCGTGCTGCATGCGCCGGACCAGCACGGACAGCACATGCGGGCCGTCGCCCGGCGCGATCGGGAACGTCGCCGTCGCCGACCACGTCCCCTTCCGCACCGTCTTCGCGTCCGGCACGGGCATCCGGTGCGTGCCCAGCGGCTTCCCGTCCAGCCACGCCATCAGCAACCCCTGCGTGCCGGTGACGTACGCCAGTGAGACGGAGCCGGCGCCCGCCGCGCCCTCGAAACGGCCCCGGTACCAGACGTCCCCGTAGTGGAAGCCGTAGTCGTCGGCGAACAGCACGGGCTGTCCGTCGGGCACCGGAGTCGTGGCGTACGACGTCGCCCGGTCCGCCGTCCGCCACGCCGAGTCGTCGAAGCCGGCGGCCGCCTCGGGGTTCTCCGCCTTCCGGCGCCACCCGGTCAGCGCGGGCAGCCGGACCGGGGCCGCGCCCGGCAGCCGCCGCGAGGCGCGCAGACTGCCGGACGGGGTGCCGTGCGCGGGCACGGGCGTCCCGTTCCAGACGACCTCGGTCACCTCGGACGGCGCCCACACCTCCAGTTCCGCCTCGCCGATCGTGTCGCCGGTGAGCCGCGCGGTGGTGTCACGACGGTCCGCGGTGCGAAGCAGGGCAGGTCCGTACACCAGGAAGGGCCCCGACGGTGTGTGGTGCGGCCACAACCGTACGGATGTCTCGTCGTCCGCGAGGAGCAGCAGCAGCGGACGTGCCACGCCTGCGTCCTCCACCAGCACCCGGGTGAGCCCACCGAGCCGGACGTCCACGCGCAGGGCGCCCTTCGCGTACGCGTGTTCGGCCTCGCCCTCCAGCACGGTCACCCTCGGCTCCCGCGCGCACTCCAGGACGGTCGTCGTCGCCTCGCCCGAGCGGCCTGTGAACACGGCGATGTCCTGCCGCCCGACCGCCAGCCGCAGCATCGGCTGCGCGGAGGAGTACCGCAGCGTCCGCTGCCCGAGCGAGATCCCGGCGACGATCAGCCGGGCGTCGAGACCGGGCACGGGCACGCGGACGGTGGTCCCGGCGACGGGGACGGCCGCCTCGGCATCGGTGGACGCGTCGTTGCGCAGCACATACACGTGCGCCCCGGTGCCCGGACCGACCAGGTGATACGCCTTGAGCGCCGGGCCGCCGCCGACGTCGACGTCGTCCGCCCGGTCCAGCTCGGCCAGGTCCGGCACGCTGCGCAGCAGGTGGCCGATCTGGTGCATCGGGACCAGCTTGGCGGTCGGCTGCCTGGCCTCGTCGAGGGCGGCGCCGTAGTCGTACGAGGTGTAGACGACCGGCGCGGGCAGCCACCCCCACGACGTGCCGCCGAACGTCATGTAGACGTTGTGGAGCCTGATGCCGTTGGCGAGGTTGGTCAGGTAGAAGCGCCGCTCGTACGCCGCGTCCCGGGTGCGCCGCGACTCCGCGTACCCCTTGCCCCCGAACTCGCCCCCGCCCCACGGGTCGAACCAGCCGCCCCCGAACTCGGCCAGGAAACCGGGCGTGCCGGGGCTCGCGGTGGACCCGCCCGTCGTCCCGCCCGGCCCGAAGCAGCCCCAGTCGGGCGGCGGCCGGAAGGGGGAGGGGTACCCGTCGAAGCCGTACAGCCAGCGCCCCCGCTCCCCGCCGGTGTCGAAGGTGCCGGGCGCCCAGTAGCCGTTGCGGCCCTTGTCGTTGTGGAAGAGCGGTACGTCGATGCCGTCGGCGCGGACCTTCTCGTACAGGTGCGCCATGTAGTCGCGGCCGGCGGCCTCGGAGACGTGGTTCGCGTACTCGTTCTCGAGCTGGTAGAGCAGGACGGTGCCGCCGCCGTGGGTGTACAGGTGCCGTACGGCGATCCGGTTGACGGCGGTCAGCCACTCGTCGACGTACTTCAGATAGGTGGGGTCGGAGGTGCGGGCCGTGCCCCCGGTCGCGGTCAGCCAGCCGGGGAAGCCGCCCGCGTCGACCTCCGCGTTGATGTAGGGGCCCGGGCGCAGGGTCACGTACAGCCCGGTCTCGGCGGCCGTGCGCAGGAACAGGTCGAGGTCCCGTACGCCCGTGAAGTCGTGGTGGCCGGGGGCGGGGGAGTGGACGTTCCACGCCGCGTAGACGCTGACGGTGTTGTAGCCGTGCGCCCGCATCTTCTGGAGGACGTCCCGCCACAGCGAGGGACTGGGCAGCCGGAAGGGGTGCATCTCGCCCGACCACAGCACGACCCGCCGGCCGTCGACGAGCATCGAGTACGGGTCGAAGCCGACGGTGTGCGCCCGCCCGTCCGCCCGCGGCGGATCCGGGGGCGTACCGGCCGGGGCGGTCGCCGAGGCGCACACCTCACCGCTCCCGCCGAGCGCCAGACCGAGCACGGCGGTGCCGGTGATCATATGAAATGCACGTCTGCTCATCACCACGCGAGGATTCTCACCTGTCGCAGGCAGCAGAATGGCCGCATGAGGATCTCGGCACGGGCGGATTACGCGGTACGGGCGGTCCTGGAGTTGGCCGTACGGCAGGACGGCGGCCCGGTGAAGGCGGAGACGGTCGCCGCCGTGCAGGGCATTCCGCACAAGTTCCTGGAGGGGATCCTCGGCGATCTGCGCCGCGCGGGACTGGTGACCAGCCGGCGCGGCGGGTCCGGCGGCTACGGACTGGCCCGCGAGGCGTCGGCGATCACCGTGGCGGACGTCATCCGCGCGGTGGACGGCCCGATCGTGTCGGTACGGGGCGAACGGCCGACGGGGCTGACGTACACGGGGTCGGCACAGCCGCTCCTTCCCCTGTGGATCGCGCTGCGGGCGAACGTACGGAAGATCCTCGAGGGCGTCACGGTCGCCGACATCGCGACGGGCGCACTGCCGGAGCCGGTACGCGAGCTGGCGGAGGAGCCGGCGGCCTGGGAGAACCCGTAGCCGCCCGGACGTGACGCATCACGCCTCCCGGGGCACCCTCCCCCGTGGGGTGCCCCGGGAGTGCGGATCCTGGGGAAGGTGCGCGCTCCCCGCCCGCGCGCACCCGGAAGTCCCCTGGCGCTCTCGCCTCAGCCTGCCGTGTGGCCCGCGGGATGTCGTTGGCGGAGAGTCCACAGTTGCTTGCCGTTGCGTCTACCGGTCCGGCGTCGCGTCTTACCGGTTCATCGACAGGGCTCGTTCCCGGTAGTCGCTGGGCGGCATGCCGTACGCGGCTCTGAAGGCGCGGGTGAAGTGGAGGGGCTCCTCGTGGCCGGGGCGAAGGCGAGTTCCGCGCCGTCCCGTACGGCGGCGTCGGCGCCCTCGCCCGTGGACGTCACGTCGGGCGGCACAGCAGGGGCTTGTCCAGTTCCGCGCAGGGGCGGTCGCCGTGGGAGCGGATGATGTCCTTGCCGACCTCGTTGGACAGGTAGCGCAGGAAGCCGGCGGCCAGGGAGTCGGCGGGCGGTTCGCCGTAGGTGTAGGCGTACTCGGTCTGCCAGTAGGGGTACGCGCCGTCGTCGACGCCTTCCAGGGTGGCCGGGTAGCCGTCGATGCGGACGGGCTGGATGCCGCTGTGAGCCGTGGCCGCGCCGACCTCGCTGTGACCCAGGGCGCCCGGGGTCGACGCCACCGTGTCGAGGAGGGTCTGGGTGTCGCCGACCTCGCAGCGGCCCGGGCTGCCGGCGTCCATGGCCGCACAGTCGCTCGCCGTGACCGCCGGCAGCGGCTTGTTGCCGAGCACGCGGAGTTCGAGGGTGGTGCGGGTGCCGGAGCCGGGGTTGCGGCTGACGAGGTGGACGGGCAGGTCGTTGCCGCCGACCTGGTTCCAGTTGCGCACCCTGCCGGCGTAGATGTCCCTGATCTGCTTCAGCGACAGGTCCTTCACGCCCGTGTCCGGGTTGACCACCAGGGTGAAGAGGGAGAGGGCCACGGGGCGGGGCAGCAGTTGCGGGCGGCCGTCCTCGCTCTTCGGGCCGTCGCTGAAGGTCAGCCGGTCGCCGAGGCCCTGTATGCCCGCGGGCTTCTCCTTCTTCCCCGCGGTGTCGAGTGCGTCGAGGCCCGGGACGCTCCCCTTGAAGGAGTCGTCCGAGAGGGGGATGTGCGCGTCGGGACACGTCTTCTGGTACTGCCGCGCGGCCTCCCGCAGCACCGGCGCGAACGCGGTGGACCCGGACAGCGTGAGCGTGCCCTTCGCGCAGTCCAGCGGCGCCGGCTTGGGGTCGCTGCGCAACAGCATGAACAGGGACTCCCCGATCAGCACCAGCACCAGCAGGACGAGCAGCACCCGGACCGGCCGGGCGGCGAAGGGGTAGTACTCGGTCCTGCGCATCCTGCCGCGGCGGACGCCGCCCACGATGCCGCCGACCACCTCGGGATCCGGGAACGTCTGCTCCGTGAAGCCCGCCTCGCGCTCCAGTACCGCCAGCACCTTGTAGTGGTCGCGGCGGTTGAGCTTCACCTTGGGCAGCTCGATGAGACCGTCGCTGACCCCGAGGCCCGGCACCCGCTGCGGGGTGCCCTGGCCGTCGTCGGACGGGACGAAGAAGCCGCGCAGTTCACTGCGGCTGAGTTCGGTCACCACCATGCCGACGACCCGGCGCCCCCGGAACCTGACCTGGATGCCGGCCCGGGCGCCGTCGGGCGCCAGGTAGTCGTCCTCCACGATCGGGGCCCGCCCGCTGTTCTCGATGCGCAGCAGGACGAACGACGGGTCGTGCAGGGACGTGCCGTTGTGCTGCATCTGCTGGAGCACTCCCGCGTACGGCGCGGCGGCCGCGTCCTGGGCGGTCGTGTCCATCTGCACGCGGTAGCCGAGGAGCTTCCGGCTGCCGACGACGAACTCCCACAGGGCCGCGGCGCCGGAGACGGCCAGACCGACGACGGCCAACGTGGTGTCCCAGGGAAAGCCGCTCAAGGCCAACTCCCAGACGAAGCAAGGTGGATGGGGAGGTCATAGTGACCAGCGCGGGCGGGGGTCGGCGAGGGGGAAAGGTCGGCTTCTATGGTGAATTCACTGGCATGTCACGCGCGGGCACCCGGCGTTTCCCGGCCGTTCGGTGTGGGGGCGTGCCCGGTCCGCGGGCGTCCGCATGAGGCCGCACGGAACACGGACGGGGGGGGGGGGGGGGGGGGGGGGGGGAGAAAAAACCCGCATGCACGACAAGACCCGCGGAGCATACGTTGTGTCCTCTGTAGCCC
>NZ_JBVHTR010000003.1:402772-415952 GCF_055565775.1 Streptomyces sp. NPDC028331
CACCTTTGTTGTCCTTGCTTGTGGGTTTGGGGTATTCCGTGGCCGGGGTGGTCTAGGAGGAACCAAAAGGAACAATGGGGGGGGGGGTGCCCCCCCCTCCCCCCCCCCCCCCCGGGGTCCGGATCAGACGGCTCAGTAGGGGCCGTTGACGTTGTCGATCGAGCCGTAGCGGTGGTACGCGTAGTTGCACGCGGCGGTGATGTTGGCGACCGGGTCGTAGATGTCCCACGACGTGCCCGAGACGTGGTAGGCGTTGAAGGTCGGCTGGATCACCTGCAGCAGGCCCTTGGAGGGTATGCCCTTGGCGGCGTTGGAGTCCCAGAGGTTGATGGCCTTCGGGTTGCCTGAGGATTCGCGCATGACATTGCGGTAGATGCCGTTGTAGGACCCCGGAATACCGTGCTGCGCCATGATCGCCAGCGAGTGCCGAATCCAGCCGTCCAGGTTGTTGGCATAGATCACGCCGCTGGAAACCGTCGCGGTTTTCGTGGCCGAAGAAGACACGGTTTTCTTGATCGTGGTCGCGGTGGCCGCGGCTTTCTTGATCGAGGAAGACCCGGTGGGAAGAATCAGGATCTGGCCCGGACGGATGATGTAGGGGCTGGAGATCTTGTTGGCCGCCGCGATGGCCTGCCAGCCGCCCGGCACATTCCGGGCCCGTGCGATGGAAGCCAGGTGGTCGCCGAGCTTCACGACGTAGGTGGTCGTGCCGGCGGCCTGGGTCTTGGCCGCCGCGACGGCCGGAGCGGCCGGGGCGGCGTGGGCGGCCTGGGCCGTCCCGAACACGGCCGTGCAGGCCAGGGCGAAAGAGCCAACGGTGACGGCGCCACCGGTGGAGAACCGGCGCGCCCGGCGCGATCGGTTGAGGGCATGTTTGGGCATGGTGCGGTCCTTGTTCCGGGGATTGCATTGCCCGCAGTTGCCGGTTCCGTCGACAAGCGGCACCGCATTTCGTTTGCGGTGCCCTGCGGCGGGAACATTCTTAGCCGCCGGGAATAAATCAACAATTCCCATTTTTACTAAGCAGGCTAGTTGTTCGCCCGTGGCCCGGATTGGCCATGTCTGCAAAGTCGGGTGGTTAAGGACCGGGTAAAGCACTAAGACGCTTCGTAAGTGAAGTGCATCACGCGGGGGTGAGCGGCATTTCCGATGGAGCCGCCCGGTGGGTGAAACAGTGACTTAATGGCGCCTTGGTGCTTATAGGAATTAATCGGACATTAAGGAATAACTCGGTGCTTTTATGTCGCTCCGGCGGGGCGTGCGCCGCGGCCCTACCCCGCCTGCCCCATCCCGGCCGCGTTCGGCCAGGCCTGCGGGCTGGGCCAGCCGGTGGCCGGGGCGGGCGCCAGGCCGGGGGTGCCCGGGGCGGGCGCGGTCATGCCGCGCACCTGGGCGGCGGTGAGGCCGCCGCGCGCCGGCACGCCGGGCGGGGTGGGGCCGGTCGCCGCGGCCGGGGCCGGGACCGGGGTGGGCGCCGGGTAAGGGGCCGGAGCGGGGACCGGGGTGGGCGCCGGGTACGGGGCCGGGGCCGGGGCGGGCGCGGGGGCCGGCAGCGGGGCCGGTGCGGGCGTGAGCAGCGGGGCCGGGGCCGGTGCGGGCGTGAGCATCGGCGCGGGGGCCGGCTGCCGGGGAGCGGCCTGGGCCGCCGCCGGCATCGGCGTTCCACCGGCGGCCGGCTGTGCGGCGGGGAGCGGGGCGGCGGCCGGGAGCCCGGAGGCCTGGGCGGCGAGCCCCCGCACCCCGGCCCCGTTGGTCTCGCTGACCAGGCGGTCCACCGCCGCCGTGCCCGAGCTGTAGCCGGTCCCTTGGCTCAGCTCGGGCACGGCGGCTCCCCTCCTGGACCCGTAGAGCACCTGCTCCAGGGCGGACACCAGGCGACGCACGTCCACCTGGGGGCGCACCACGAGTCGTAGGAAGCGGCTGGAGGAACCGATCTTGTTACCGCACTCGCGGACCAGGATCCGGTGCTCGGCGAGCAGCCGGTCGCGGACCACGGTGCCCTCGGCGCCCACGGGCAGGCGCACGAAGAGGAAGTTGCCCTGGGACGGGTAGACCGTCAGGCCGGGCAGCGCGGAGAGGTGGCTGGCCATCTCCAGACGGTCGCGGCGCACCTGCTGCAGGCTCTGCTGGTACTCCGCGCCGTGCTCCTTCAGCATGAAGACCACGTGCTCGGCGAAGGAGTTGAGGTTCCACTTCGGCAGCATGGAGCGGACCCTGCCCGCCAGCGACGGGTTGGCGACGAGGTAGCCGAAGCGGACGCCGTGCAGGCCGAAGTTCTTGCCCAGGCTGCGCAGCACGACGACGTTGGGCCGCAGTATCGCCTCCTGCACGACGCTGGGGTCGGCCTCGGTGTCCGCGAACTCCAGGAAGGACTCGTCGACCACCACCAGGTCGAGGTCGGCCATCTGGTCCATGAACTGCACCAGGGCGTGCTTGTACTGGTAGCCGCCGTCGGGGTTGTTCGGGTTGCACACCACGGCGACCCGGGTGCCGCGCTTGCGGATGAACTCGCCGTACTGGGTGAGGTCCAGGGAGAAGCCGCTGGACTCCTGGAGCGGGAACATGTCGACCCGCTTGCCGGTCTCCATGGGCTGGTCGGTCCAGCGGCCGAAGGTGGGGACGGGGACGGCCAGGGACTCGCGGACCAGCAGGTGGTCGATCCAGGTGATCAGCTCGGTGGAGCCGTTGCCCATGGCGACGCACTGCGGCGGAAGCTGGAGCAGACTGCACAGCTCGGCCGTGATCGTCTCGGCGCTGCTCGGGTAGTAGGTGAGGATCTCACGCAGCTTGCCCGCCATGTCCTCGAACATGGCGGGCGTGGGGAAGTACGGGTTGCAGGGGATGCAGAAGTCCACCGGGCCCACCCCGTCGCCCTCGCGTGTCAGCGCGGCCATCGAGGGGCTGTGCGCCGCCGAGCTGCGGAACAGCGAGGTGACGTTGTCTGCCAAGGGAACCTCCGTACGATGGGTGGCCCGCGCGGGGGAGCACGGGCCACCCACTCATACGGATACGGGTGTGGCGTTGTTCAACTGGTGTGCGACGAGTGTGAGTTCGCTCGCGTTTACGCGCTGAACGAGTGGATCGTCGTCGTCCGGTACGTCTGCCCGGGCCGCAGCACCGTCGACGGGAAGTGCGGGTGGTTCGGCGAGTCCGGGAAGTGCTGCGTCTCCAGGCACAGGCCGTCGCCCTGCCGGTAGGTGTGCCCGGAGGGGCCGACCAGCGTGCCGTCGAGGAAGTTGCCCGAGTAGAACTGCACGCCCGGCTGGTCGGTGGCGATCTTCAGGGTGCGGCCGGACTTCGGGTCCCGCAGCGTCGCGATGTGCTCCGGCTTCGCGGTGACGCCCTTGTCGAGGACGAAGTTGTGGTCGAAGCCCTTGGCGGTGACCAGTTGCGGGTGACCGATGCGGATGTCCCGCCCGATCGGCTTGGCGTGCCGGAAGTCGAACGGGGTCCCCGCGACCCGGGCCAGCTCGCCGGTGGGGATCAGCCCCGAGTCGGTGGGGGTGTAGCGGCTCGCGTGCAGCGTCAACTCGTGGTCGTAGATGCTGCCGCTGCCCTCCCCGGAGAGGTTGTAGTACGTGTGGTTGGTGAGGTTGACGATCGTCGGCTTGTCGGTCGTGGCCTCGTAGTCGATCCGCCAGTCGCCGTGCCGGGTGAGCGTGAACGTCACCTTGGTCTTCAGCGTGCCGGGGTAGCCCATCTCGCCGTCGACGCTCGTGTAGTGGAGGTGCAGGCCCACGTCGGAGCCGGAGGTGAAGCCCTCCACGTCCCACACCTTGGTGTTGAAGCCCTTGGCGCCGCCGTGCAGGCTGTTGACGCCGTCGTTGACGGAGAGCTGGTAGGTCTTGCCGTCCAGGGTGAAGCGGCCCTTGGCGATGCGGTTGCCGTAGCGGCCGATGGTCGCGCCGAAGAACGTGGTGCCGGCCACGTACGCCGCGAGGTTGTCGTAGCCCAGCGAGACGTTGGCGTACCGGCCGTGGCGGTCCGGGATCTCCAGCGACTGGACGATGCCGCCGTAGGAGAGGACCTTCAACCGGGTGCCGCCGTTCTCCAGGGACCAGCGGTAGACCTTGGTGCCGTCGGCGAGCTTGCCGAAGAGTTCCTTCACGGGCTTCCTGCTTCCCGAAGCGGTGCCTGAGGTGCTGTCCGCGGCCTGTGCCGGGCCGGCCGTCCCGACCGTGGCGGCGAGTCCCGCGGCCGCCGAAGCGGCGATGACCGTGCGTCTGCTCAGTTCCATGTGCGGCTCTCCCTTTTTTTGAGGCTCGGTTCGCCTCCGGGGCGCCTGAGCCGGTGCCGAGAACCCGATCGTGCCCAGCGCTTCGCGCCTCCGCGCCCCCCAAGCTCTTCGAGCAGGGGGGAGCCCCAGGTCTCTCGACACCGGCGTGCCCCTTCGGCTCACTCTCTCAACGAAGGTCGGGCCCCGCCTCCCGGCGGGGCCCGAGCTGACTTACGAACCGGACTTGCGCTTGTTCCACACGTCGAACCCGACCGCCACCAGCAGGGCCAGGCCCTTGATCACCTGCTGCCAGTCGGTGCCGACACTGAGGAGGTTCATGCCGTTGTTCAGCACGCCGAGCACGAGACCACCGATGATCGCGCCGAGGACGGTGCCGACACCGCCGCTCATGGACGCGCCACCGATGAACGAGGAGGCGATCGCCTCGAGCTCGAAGTTCACGCCCGCCTTCGGCGAGGCCGCGTTCAGGCGGGCGGCGACCACCAGACCCGCCAGGGCCGCGAGCACGCCCATGTTCAGGAACACCTGGAAGGTGACCCGCTTGTCCTTGACGCCGGACAGCTTCGCGGCCGGCAGGTTGCCGCCGATCGCGTAGATGTGGCGGCCGAAGACCGCGTTGCGCATGACGTAGCCGTAGCCGACGACCAGGACGCCCAGGACGATGAGGATGATCGGCGCGCCCTGGTAGCTGGCGAGCAGCATCGTCAGGGCGAGGATCGCGGCGACGATGGCGACGAGCTTCAGCGCGAACAGCCGCGCGGGCAGCACGTCGAGGGAGAACTCCTGCTGCCGGCGCCGGTCACGGACCTCCTGCCACACCACGGCCGCGATCATGACGAGGCCGAGCAGCAGCGTGAGGTTGTGGTAGTTGGTGTTGGGGCCGACCTCGGGCAGGAAGCCGTTGCCGAGCTTCTGCAGCCCGTCCGGGAAGGGGCCGAGGGTCTGGCCCTTGAGCAGGATCTCCGTCAGACCGCGGAAGAGCAGCATCCCGGCGAGGGTGACGATGAACGACGGTATGCCGAGATACGCGATCAGATAGCCCTGCACCGAGCCGGCCACCGCGCCCACCAGCAGGCACAGCACCAGCGCGACGGGCCAGGCCACACTGTGTTCCACGGTCAGTACGGCCGCGAACGCGCCCACGAACGCCGTCAGCGAGCCGACCGAGAGGTCGATGTGCCCGGCGATGATGACCAGCATCATGCCGATCGCGAGGATCAGGATGTAGCTGTTCTGCAGGACCAGGTTGGAGACGTTGCGCGGCAGCAGCAGGTCGCCGCCCGTCCAGACCTCGAACAGGATGACGATCAGGCCGAGCGCGATCAGCATGCCGTACTGCCGCATGTTGCGGCGCAGTCCGCTCAGCACCAGCTCGAGCAGGCCGCCGCCGGTGGCCGATCCGCTCTTGCCCGGCGGCGCGGGGGCCGGGGTCTTGGCGGTCACATCGGTGCTCATCGGGTTACCTCTTTGTCCTTCGTCATCTGGCGCATCAGCACTTCCTGCGTGGCCTCCGCCCGCGGAACCTCTCCGGTCAGCCGTCCGGCGGCCATGGTGTAGATGCGGTCGCACATGCCGAGCAGCTCCGGCAGCTCGGAGGAGATGAAGACGACCGCCTTGCCCTGCGCGGCCAGTTGGTCGATGACCGTGTAGATCTCGTACTTGGCGCCCACGTCGATGCCGCGGGTGGGCTCGTCCAGGATCAGCACGTCCGGGCCCGCGAAGATCCACTTGCTGAGGACGACCTTCTGCTGGTTGCCGCCCGACAGCTTGCCCACGGGCTCGAACACGGTCGGCGCCTTGATGTTCATGGACTTGCGGAAGCCCTCGGCGACCTGCCGTTCCTCCTGCTCGTCCACCACGCCCCGCTTGGCGACCTTGTTCAGGGCGGTCAGCGAGATGTTCCGGTTGATGGTGTCGATGAGGTTCAGGCCGTAGTGCTTGCGGTCCTCGGTGACGTACGCGATGCCGTGCCCGACCGCCTCCGCGACCGTCTTGGTACGGATCTCCTTGCCGTCCTTGAGGACGGTGCCGCCCGCGTACCGGCCGTAGGTGCGCCCGAAGACGTTCATGGCCAGCTCGGTGCGGCCCGCGCCCATCAGGCCCGCGATGCCGACGATCTCCCCGCGCCGCACCTCGATCGACACGTCGTCGACCACCTTGCGCTGCTGGTCGATCGGGTGGAACACGGTCCAGTTGCGGATCTCCAGGGCCGGCGCCGCGCCCTCCTCCGGCTGGTGCGGAGTGCGGTCGGGGAAGCGGTTGTCGAGGTCGCGGCCGACCATGCCGGCGATGATCCGCTCCTCGGTCGTCTCCGGTGCCTTCACGTCGAGCGTCTCGATGGTGCGCCCGTCGCGCAGGATCGTCACCGAGTCGGCGACCTTGCGGATCTCGTTCAGCTTGTGGGAGATGATGATCGAGGTGATGCCCTGGTTCTTCAGCTCCAGGATCAGATCGAGGAGCTTGCCGCTGTCCTCGTCGTTCAGGGCCGCCGTCGGCTCGTCCAGGATGAGCAGCTTCACGTCCTTGGAGAGCGCCTTGGCGATCTCCACGAGCTGCTGCTTGCCCACGCCGATGTCGGCGATCCGGGTCTCCGGGTGCTCGTCGAGACCGACGCGGCGCAGCAGTTCGGTGGCGTGCTTGAGCGTCTCGTTCCAGTTGATGAACCCGCGCGTGGCGTGTTCGTTGCCGAGGAAGATGTTCTCGGCGATGGAGAGGTACTGCACCAGGGCCAGCTCCTGGTGGATGATCACGATGCCGTGCTGCTCGCTGGCCCGGATGTCCTTGAAGTGGCAGACCTCTCCCTCGAAGAGGATCTCTCCCTCGTAACTGCCGTGCGGGTGGACGCCGGAGAGGACCTTCATCAGGGTCGACTTGCCGGCGCCGTTCTCCCCGCAGATGGCGTGGACCTCGCCCTGACGGACAGTCAGGTTGACGTCCGACAGCGCCTTGACGCCGGGAAAGGTCTTGACGATCGAGCGCATTTCCAGGACGGGTCCCGCCATGGTCGTGCCTTCCAGTCGTGTGCGGTCGGTGGGGGTACGCGCCTGTTACTTGAGCTGGGCGTCGGTGTAGTAGCCGCCCTTGACCAGGACGTCCTCGTAGTTCGACTTGTCGACGCTCACCGGCTGCAGCAGGTAGGCCGGGACGACCTTCGTGCCGTTGTCATAGGTCTTGGTGTCGTTGACCTGCGGCTTCTTGCCGTTGAGTGCGTCGTCGACCATGGTCGTGGCGACCTCGGCGAGCTTGCGGAGGTCCTTGTAGACGGTCTGCGTCTGCTGGCCGGCGATGATCGACTTCACGGAGGCGAGCTCGGCGTCCTGGCCGGTGATGACCGGCAGCGGCTTGCTCGCCGAGCCGTAGCCGTCCGACTTCAGCGCGGACAGAACGCCGATGGAGATGCCGTCGTAGGGCGAGAGCACGGCGTCGACCTTGGCGCTCTGGTACTTGGAGGTGAGGATGTCCTCCATGCGCTTCTGCGCGGTGGTGCCGTCCCAGCGCAGCGTGGTGACCTGGTTGAGCGCGGTCTGCCCGGACTTGACGACCAGTTCCTTCTTGTCGATGTACGGCTGCAGCACCTTCATCGCGCCGCCGAAGAAGTACTTGGTGTTGTTGTCGTCGTTCGACCCGGCGAACAGCTCGATGTTGAACGGGCCCTTCTTGCCGCTGTCCAGACCGAGCTTGTGCACGATGTACGTGCCCTGCAGCACGCCGACCTTCTCGTTGTCGAACGACGCGTAGTAGTCGACGTTCTTGGTGCCGAGGATCAGGCGGTCGTAGGAGATGACCGGGATGTGGGCGTCGGCGGCCTGCTGGAGCACGTTGTTCAGCGACTTGTTGTCGATGGCCGCGATGATCAGGCCCTTGACGCCCTGGGTGATCAGGTTCTCGATCTGCGAGACCTGGGTGTCCGGGTCGTCCTCGCCGTACACCAGCTTGGTCTTGTACCCCTTGGCCTGGAGGTCCTTGACGACGTTGTTGCCGTCGTTGATCCAGCGCTCGGACGACTTCGTCGGCATCGCGATGCCGATGGTGCCGCCCTTGGCGTTGCCCGCCTTCTCCTTGCTGCCGCCCTCACTGTTCTGGCCGCACGCGGTCAGGGTCAGCGCGAGGGACGCGGCTCCGGCTATCGCGGTGAGAGCGGCTCTGCGAGTACGCATGGTGATCAGTCCTTGGTGTGTGGGGCGGGTTCGGTGATGCGGATGCCGTGCGGTGGGTCGACCGGGCAAACGGATGTGTGGGATTGTGCGCGGCTCTGTGCGCTTGTGTGAAGTCGCGTTTCCGGAACGTTATGACGGGATGTCGAATCGCTTCAGGGCGCCAGGCAGCCGCGAACCGAGCGGCGCCATGTCGCCGTCGGCTCCGTGGCGCGCGAGCAGGTCGAGGGCGAGCCGGCCGCGCCGCACCCGTTCCTTGGCCGTGGCCAGCGTCAGCTCCCGCAGGTGGTGGCCGTACGGGTAGATCCCGGGCGCCTTCGACAGGCCGAACTTCAGATACAGCGGGGCACCGCGCCGGATCAGCTCGGCGACCTCGTACATCCGCACGTAGCCGCCGAGGTCGTCGGGGGCCTCGATGTACATGTCCATCGGGGCGGCCGAGACCCGCCGGATCTCGGTGAGGTGATCCAGCGTCAGATCACTGGGCACGTTGACCGAGTCGGCGCCCAGGTGCTCGTAGACGGCGTACGCGGCCGGGTTGACCGGGCCGATCAGCGCCGAGACCTTCAGCGTGGTGTCGGCCGGGATGATGCCCTTCTCGCGGGCCCGGTGCAGCGTCCACAGCACGCCCTCGTCGGCGACGAGCAGGCACTTCACACCCAGCTCGGTCGCCCGGACGGCGTCCTCGACACAGCCGGCGACCGCGTCGTGGCCGCGGGCTCTCAGGCCCCCGCCGCGCGAGTCGGAGCGCACCGAGCCGCCGATGTCCCAGGTGCCGCGCGGGCCCGTGAACAGGCACAGCTCGATCTCACGCTCGGCCGTGGCCTCGACCATCTCGGTGATCTCGGCGTCGGTCAGCATCCACACGCCGCTGCCCTGGCTGATCCGGTGGATCGGCACATCGAGCCGGGAGGACTCCTTGAGGACCACCGCGAGCGCCTCGGGTCCCTCGCACGAGGGGATCTCGGTGCGCCAGCGGCCGCCTCCGGGGAAGCTGTGCGGCGAGGCGTCGGCGGGGGAGAGGGCGGGCGCGCCCAGGCCGAGCGCGGCGAGCGCCTGCTCACCGGGCCTGCGGGCTGCCGTAGCGGAGTCGGTGGTCACGAGAAGTCCTTCATGTTCGGTATTTCGGACGAAGTTCGCGGCTCAGGGCGCGGGTGGCTTGGTGGTACGCCGGTACGGAGCTCGTCAGGTAACTCCGTACCGGCGTACGGCTCTAGGGGTGTCACGGCCGCAGCAGGACCTTGCCGACCTTCGGGTCGCCGGACCCCACCAGCTCGATGGCCTGCGGGAACTCGGTGAGCGGCAGCTCGTGCGTGACCAGCGGCAGCGGATCGAGCAGCCCGGCGCCGAAGACCCGCACCGCGTGCGCCCAGGCGTCCGGCGGCGCACCGAACACGGTGTGCACCTCGAGCTGCCGTACGACGAGGTCGGTCGGGTCCAGACCCTCGGCCCCCGGCGCCGGGATGCCCGTCAGGACGAGCCGCCCGCCGCGCCGCAGCAGCGAGGCGGAGGTGCGCGCGGCGGACGCGGACCCGGCGGTCTCGATGACGACGTCGAAGTCGTTGGGCAGCTCCTGCCCCCTGGTGCGGAAGTCGGTGGCGCCGAACTGCCGCGACAGCGCCTCGCGGTCGTTGCGGGTGCCGACCACCAGCAGCTCCGACGGCGAGACCGCCTTCAGGAACTGCACGGCGAACATGCCGAGGGTGCCCGTGCCGACGACCGCGACCCGCTCGCCCGGCTGTGCGTTCGCCTTCAGCACGGCGGCCGCGATGCAGGCGGCCGGCTCCAGCAGGGCCGCCGCCGTGAGGTCGGCTTCGTCCTGCAGGATGTGCAGCAGACGGGCCGGGAGCGTGAGGGTGGTGGCCATCGCGCCCGGCTGGGTGAAGCCCGTCTCCTCGTACCCCGAGGTGCACAGGGTCGTCTCGCCCGCGTGGCAGCGGTCGCAGACCTGGCAGTTGCGAAAGCCCTCCCCGACGGTCTTGCGGCCCACCAGCGACTCGGGGACCCCGGCGCCGACCGCGTGCACCGTGCCGGACCACTCGTGGCCGGGGGTGAGCGGGTAGCGGACGTAGCCCTCGGGCCGGTTGCCCTGGTAGACCTCGCGGTCGCTGCCGCAAATACCGACGGCGTGGACCCGCACCAGCGCCTCGCCCGGACCGGGCGGGCGCGGGGTGTGGTCCACGAGCCGGTGGCTGCCGGGCGCCTCGACGACGACAGCAGTGCTCACTGCCCGTCCTTCGGATTGCGCTTCTCCCAGCCCTCGGCCCACAGGTCGAAGTGGGCCCGCTGCTGCGGGAACTCGGCCGCCGCGTCGGTGTCCAGCTCGACGCCGAGGCCGGGGGCGTCGGAGAGGTGGAAGCAGCCGTCCTCCGGGTCCACCTGGGGCGCACCCTTGATCACCTTCTTGATCTCCGCGTCCGCGAAGTCGTTGAAGTGCTCCAGGATCTTGAAGTTCGGAGAGGTGAAGCCGACCTGGAGGGAGGCGGCCGTCAGGACCGAGCCGCCCACGTTGTGCGGGGCGACCAGCATGTAGTGGGTCTCGGCGGTGGCGGCCAGCTTCCGGGTCTCCCAGATGCCGCCGATGTGGCCGAGGTCGGGCTGGATGATGTCCGCGGCCTGGCTCTCGAACAGCTCGCGGAACTCGATGCGGTCGTGAATGCGCTCACCGGTGGCGACCGGCAGGTCCACCTTCTCGGCCACCTTCTGCAGCGCCTTGAGGTTCTCCGGCGGGACCGGCTCCTCCAGCCAGGCCGGCTTGAAGGGGGCCATCTCCTTGGCCAGCCGGACCGCGGTGGAGGGGGAGAAGCGGCCGTGCATCTCCAGCATCAGCTCGGCGTCGGGCCCGATGGCGTCGCGCACGGCCTCGATGAGGGAGACCGCGTACACGGTCTGCTCGTGGTCGAGTTCGAAGTGCCCGGTGCCGAAGGGGTCGATCTTGAGCGCCCGGTAACCGCGCTCCATGACCCCCTGGGCCGCCTTGTGGTACGCCTCCGGGGTGCGCTCGGTGGTGTACCAGCCGTTGGCGTACGCCTTGACCTTGTCGGTGACCTTGCCGCCGAGGAGCTGCCAGACCGGGACCCCGAGGGCCTTGCCCTTGATGTCCCAGCAGGCCATCTCGACGACCGCGATGCCGGACATGACGATCTCACCCGCACGGCCGTAGTCGCCGTACTTCATCCGGCGGACGAGGTCTTCCACGGCGAACGGGTCCGAGCCCAGAATGTGGTTGGCCTCCGCCTCTCGCAGATAGCCGATCAGCGCGTCGGTGTGGCCCAGCATGCGGGTCTCGCCGACGCCGGTGATGCCTTCGTCGGTGTGCACCTGCACGTACGTCAGGTTGCGCCAGGGCGTCCCGACGACATGTGTGCTGATTCCGGTGATGCGCACGGCTGTTGCCCCTTGTTGCCTTGTCGGTGCGTATGTCGGCTCGAGTGGATCCGGGTAGCGACTCGATGTGTTCGAAATTTCGTCACACGTTCGAAATGCTGGCGTGACAGTAAGGATCGGGTAGTGGGAGTGTCAATGGGTCGCGCGCATAACGGTTTCGGCAAGGGTTTCGAGACTGTTTCGAAGTGCCGCGTTCACCTGGGCACACGGTCTAGGCCGGTTCCGCACACAACCTTCACCACTGCCCCTAGGAACGCTACCCGCCGGGAACCTACTCTTCCCGCGTCATGGACTACTGCCACCCGTGCCGACGGCACCTGAACGGCGCCCTCGCCTGCCCGGGGTGCGGTACGCCGGTCGACGAGCTACGCGCGTACGCGGGCGCGGACGGCTATGCGAGCGAGAGCGGCTACGCGGACGGAAGCGGCTTCGTGGGTGAGCGCGGCCACGGCGACGCGGGTGAGGGCGGCTACGCGGACGAAAGTGGCTTCGAGCGCGGTTTCGCGGGCGAGAGCGGCTACGCGGGCGAGCGCGACCACGGCGACGCGGGCGAGGGCGGCTACGCGGACGAAAGTGGCTTCGAGCGCGGCTACGCGGACGGAAGCGGCTTCGAAAGCGGCTACGCGGCCGAGGGTGGACAGGGCTCCGCCGCCGGGCGTTCCGGCGGCTCCGGTGCCGTCGACGGCGTCGCCGGGGCGTCGCCCGTGCCCGACGGCGAGGTGCGGCCCGGGCGGGCGCAGAGCCGGCGACGTGGGGCGCCCGCGGGCCGCGGGGGCCGGGCGACGCGTCGCGATCGCAAAGCCGCAGCGCATCGCAGGCGTCGGCGGCGGGTGTTGTTCGCCGGGGCCGGGCTGTTGCTGGCCGCGGGCGGCCTGAGCCTGGCGGAGCTGGGGGTCGAGGCGCCGGGATCGACGCCGAAGGCGGCGACGGCCGGGGACGAGACGGCGGACGGCGGGGCACCGGCGGCGCGGACGGAAGGGGCCTCGGGTGGCGCCGGAGGGTCGGGTGTCCGGGGCGTGACCCCGGTGGCGGCGTCCGCCTCCGCGTCTCCGTCGGCGTCGAAGTCCGCCAAGGACCACAAGCCGGACCAGGACGGGCACGCGTCGCAGAGCCCCACGGTGACGGCGCCCTCCACCGGGCTTCCGGAACACTCCGCACCGGCCCACACGGCGACGGCCACGACGGCACCGAGCACCGGTCCGACCGCCGCCCCGACGCCGACGCGTCCGGCACCGCAGCCGTCGCCGACGAAAACGTGCAATCGGTTCCTGTGGTGGTGCACCTAGTGGTGGGGGGGGGGGGGGGGGGGGGGGGACAGGGGAAAACTCGTTCTGCAACAACACCAGCTTTCCTGCGGGCCGGCGTGGGCGCGGGTGGGGCTTCCCGGAGGAGAGAGCGAGGA
>NZ_JBVHTR010000003.1:415962-430752 GCF_055565775.1 Streptomyces sp. NPDC028331
ACAACCCACTCTCCCAAAAAGAAAGTGGGCAATCGTTTCTTGTGGTGTTACCCCGGGTGATTGGAAAGAAGGTTTTGGGCACAAGCCGGGACCCCTTTCGGCCCACACCACTAGCGTTTCGCGGGTGCGCCAGTGCGCCTGCGGGTCGTCCGTCAGGTGATGCAGGGCGAGCTCAGGCGCGTGCCCACCCGGCGCGGGGGCGGCTGACCGGGCCCGCTCGTACAGATCGCCGACCCGGCCGTCGCGTGCGGGCGTAGGCACCGGGAGGTGGCCGTCGCGCGCAGGCTCAGGCCCGGGAAGCCGGGCCACGGTCATCTGGGCGGCGGCCCCGCCCCACGGCCAGGCAATCCCCGGATCGAGTGACGCGTCCCGTCCGGGTGATTCGAACTACGCACCACGGCAGCCGCATCCAGCCCTGACGGGCGGCGTGCCCATGGCTCGAACTTTTGCTCGACGAATCGTCCGTTACGCGGCGCTGATCAGCAGCGTTGTCCAGGCGCATGTCCCAGCCGTCGTCAGCGAAGGAGTCCCATGCGCCCACCTCCCCGCGTCATCGACACAGACCTGATGTTCGAGCAGGCGGGCGGTGGGCTCCTCCGCCCGCGGTCCGCCGCGTCCCGGCACGCGGTACGGCCCCGGTGTCTGCCGGCCGCCGGCCACCACGACGGCCACGGCCGCGACCGGACGGACGCCGAACGGCACGCGCCTGGCCGTCCGGCCGCGCCGGCCGCCGTCACCGGCATCACCCGGGGCATCGTCAACGACCCGCCGGCCGCCGAACGCGCCCGGCACGCACTCGACCGGCTGGTGAAGGGGGAACGGCTCGTATGAGGACGCGGACGAAACGCACGGCACGGACCGAAGGCGGCGAGGAGGGAGTCTCGGAGTCGGAGCGGCTGTTGTTCGGCGGTCCGCTCCGGTACGACCTGGGGTGGAACCGGCACGACGGCTCGTTCCTGGAGCTGGGGCTGCGGGCCATGATCGCGCGGATGCCCCGGCTGATCGGGTCCACGATCCGGCTGGCCCACCGCGCGGATCCGCGGGCGCTGCGGCAGGTCGCCGTGGCGGAGATCGGCGGTGGCATCGCGCAGGCGGTCGGTCTGGTCGCGGTCAACCGGGTCCTTGCGCAGTTGTTCGGGCAGGGCGACACCACCCAGCGGCTCGCCGCCGCCGCGCCCGCGTTGGCCGCCGTGGCCGTCACCGCCGTCGTCGGCGCGCTGCTGAAGTCCCTCTCCACGGCCGGTACCGGGCGTCTGGAGCCGAAGGTGTTCCGGGTGGCCACCGAGGAGTACCTGGGGCGGGTCGCGCGGGTGGAGCTGGCGGCGGTGGAGGACGAGGAGTTCCACAAGCTGCTCGACTCCGCCCAGTGGGGCGCGGAGTCGGCCCGCCGGATGATCAGGTTCTGTTCGTCGGTGATCACCGCGTCGATCGCGCTGGTCGCGGCGGCCGGTGTGCTGACCGCGCTGCACCCGGCGCTGCTGCCGCTGCTGGCGGTGATGACCCTGCCGAGCGCCTGGAGCGCACTGACCATCGCCCGCCGGCGCTACGTCTCCTTCCACACCTGGGTCCAGCACGCCCGGGCCGGGCAGCTCCTCGGGCGGCTGCTCATCGACGTCGAGGCCGCGCCCGAGGTGCGGGTGCACGGCATCGGTCCGTTCCTGCTGAAGCACTTCCGCACGATGGCCGAGACCGGCGAGCGGGAACAGACCCGGCTGGCGTCCCTGGCCGCCCGTACGGGGCTGATCGCCTCCGGCTGGACGGGCCTCGCCACCCTGGCCGCGTACACCGTGCTCGGCCTGCTGCTGTGGACCGGCGTCATGGGCCTGGCGGTGGCCGGCACCGCGGTGATCGCCATCCGCACCGGCTCCGCGAACCTCGAAGCCCTGGTCGTCCAGCTCAACTACCTGTACGAGGAGAGCCTGTTCGTCGCCGACCTGGACCGGCTGTGCCGGGAGGCCGACCGCCGCCTCATCCCGACCACCGGCCGACCGCTGCCGCGGCGGGTCGGCGCCGTCCGCTTCGAGAACGTCACCTTCACCTACCCGGGCACGACCGACAGCCGTCCCGCCCTGGACGGCGTGAACGTCACCATCCCCACCGGGAAGATCGTCGCCCTGGTGGGCAACAACGGCAGCGGCAAGAGCACGCTGGCCAAGCTGCTGTGCGGGCTGTACGCCCCGGACGGGGGACGGATCCTGTGGGACGACGTGGACGCCACCGAGGCGGACCGCGCCGACCTCTTCGACCGCATCGCCGTCGTCGCCCAGGACTTCTACCGCTGGCCCTTCACCGCCCGCATCAACGTCGCCATCGGCCGCCCCGAGGCACCGTACGACGACGAGCTGCTGCACGCCGCGGCCGAGTACGCGGGCGCCGACGAGACCGTCGACTCCCTGCCCCGGGGCTGGGACACCCTGCTGGCCCGCGGCTACAAGGGCGGCCACCAGATCTCCGGCGGCCAGTGGCAGCGCCTGGGCATCGCCCGGGCCCGCCACCGCGACGCGCGGATCCTCGTGGTGGACGAGCCCACGAGCGCCCTGGACGCGGAGGCCGAGCAACGCGTCTTCGACCGGATCCGCGAGCTCGCGGCGGAGGGCCAGACGATCGTCCTGATCACCCACCGCCTCCACAGCGTCCGGCACGCCGACGAGATCTACGTCCTGGAGCACGGCCGGGTGGCGGAGCACGGCAGCTTCGACGAGCTCATGCGGCGGGACGGGAACGGCCCGGGCCTCTTCCGGCGCATGTACCTGGTCCAGTCCGAGCAGTACCGCCTGGACGGCGGCACGGTACCGGCACAACGCGGCCGAACGGAGGGCACGTCCAGCCCGTCCGGCGTCTGAGGACGAGGCCGTGGGCCGACGCCCGGGCCCGGGGGTGCCGCCCCCGGGCCCGGGCACGGCGGGGCGGCGGGGGCGGGAAACCGGGGCGGACCCCCGGCGGTCGGTACGAGGGGCGGCTCCGGTCAGCCGCGGCCCGCGGCGGAGCCGTCCAGCATCCGCCGCAGCAGATCCCGCAGGGACAGCCGTTCCTCGCGGGACAGCCCCGCCAGCGGCTCGCGGGCGAAGTCCAGCGAGTCGCGCAGTCCGCGGGCCACCCGCCGCCCCTCCTCCGTCGCCGCCGCCAGCTTCACACGCCGGTCCGCCGGATCCGGGCGGCGCTCCACCAGGCCCCGGGCCTCCAGCCGGTCCACGATCCCGGTGACGTTCGACGGCTCGCACTTCAGCTTCTGCGCGAGCCGTCGCATCGGCAGCGGCTCCAGCGACAGCAGGCTCAACAGCCGCGCCTGCGCCCCGGTCAGCGCGTGCTCGGCCGCCGCCTCCTCGTACTCCTCGTGGTAGCGGGCCACGACGCTGCCGATGAGCTCCACGACCTCCAGCGTCACGGGGTCGATACGCGATGTCCTCTGCGTGGCCATGCGGTCAAGGTTACCTCTTTACTTGACAGCCTGAAATATTCAGGAGCATGGTTGTTTCAGGTACTGAACTATTCTGGAAGCCCACGTGAGGAAAGGCGCCATGACCGACACCCCCACGCCCCCCGCCGTCAGCCGCGAATGGCACCTGCTCAGCCGGCCCGTCGGCTGGCCCCGGCCCGACGACTTCGCGCTCGTCGAGGCCGAGGTACCGCAGCCCGGTGAGGGCCAGGTGCTGGTGCGGAACGAGTACCTCTCCGTGGACCCCTACATGCGTGGCCGGATGAGCGCCGCGAAGTCCTACGTCGCCCCCTTCGAGCTGAACCGGCCGATGCAGGGCGGCGCGGTCGGCGAGGTCGTCGCCTCGAACGCGGACGGGATCGCCGTCGGCGACCACGTCCTGCACTTCATGGGGTGGCGTGAGTACGGCATCGTCGACGCCGGGCAGGCCGTCAAGGTGGACCCGGACGCCGCGCCGCTGTCCACCTACCTCGGCGTGCTGGGCATGACCGGGCTCACCGCCTACGCCGGCCTGCTGCGCACCGCCGCCTTCAAGGAGGGCGACTCCGTCTTCGTCTCCGGCGCCGCGGGCGCCGTCGGCAGCCAGGTCGGCCAGATCGCCAAGCTCAAGGGCGCCTCCCGGGTCATCGGTTCCGCCGGCTCCGACGAGAAGGTCAAGCTGCTGCTGGAGGAGTACGGCTTCGACGCCGCCTTCAACTACAAGAACGGCCCCGTGAACGAGCAGCTCCGCGCCGCCGCCCCCGACGGGGTCGACGTCTACTTCGACAACGTCGGCGGCGACCACCTGGAGGCGGCCATCGGCTCCCTCAACCGCGGTGGCCGCATCGCCGTCTGCGGCATGATCTCCGTCTACAACAACACCGAGCCCGCCCCCGGCCCGAAGAACCTCGCCCGGCTCATCCAGACGCGCGGCCGGATCGAGGGCTTCCTGGTCGGCGACCACTACGACCTGCAGCCGCAGTTCGTCGAGGAGGTCGGCCCCTGGGTCCGCTCCGGCGAGCTGAAGTACCGGGAGACCGTCGTCGAGGGCATCGAGAACAACCTGGAGGCGTTCTTCGGCGTCCTGCGCGGCGACAACATCGGCAAGATGATCGTCAAGCTCTGACCGGGCACAACACCCCGGCCGCACCGTGACGCCCGCCTGACCGCGGTCGTTGCGTACGGCGGAGGCCGCACCCTTGGACGTGGGGTGCGGCCTCCGCCGCGTCTGGACGTGGGGTGCGGCCTCCGCCGCGTCGGCCGCCTGGGGGAATCGCCGGCGCCGGAAGGTGTGCCCGGGGGGCGTGTTCCAGGGGCCTGTCACGGAAGGCGCGTTCCGGGCGGCGTGCCGAGAAGGCGTGCTCCAGAGGTCGTGTATCGGGAGGCGCGCTCCGGGAGGCGTGCTCCAGAGGTCGTGTATCGGGAGGCGCGCTCCGGGGCGTGCTCCAGAAGGCGGGGACATGGACCGGCGGTGACGGATGCCCGAACTCGGCGGCCCCGGCGGCCCGGACAGGGCATGCTGAGGAGCGAGGAGGGCCGCCCATGTCCCCGATTCCGACGCTCCCCCGCTGGCACGACGTGATGCGCCTGGCGCGCGGCACCACCGACGTCGCCGGCCAGCTCCTGGACACGGCCGGCAACATCACCAGGATCGCCGTCAACACCCTCGACCCGCGGGACGGCTCAGGCGCCGAGGCGCTGCGCGTGCTGCGGCAGACCACGGCGGAGCTGGCGGAGGCGAGCGCCTCACCGCGGGCGCAGGAGACGTTCTACCGGTTCCTCGACACCCTGACCCGGCTGGGCACCGCCGGGGCGCCGTTGGCCGGGCACCCGGCGAGCGAACCGGCACAGGCCCTGCTGGCCGCCCTCGGCGAGGGCCTGCTGCCGGTGCTCGACGCCGTGGAACCCGCGCTGGAGGAGATCGCGGCGGTCGTGGCGGAACTGGTGGAGGCCACCTCCCCGCTGCTGCCCGCGGCGGCCGGTCTCGCGGCGGGCACGCTGCTCGCGCTGACCCCGGTGGTCCGCGCCGCGGCCGGAGCCCTGCGGGACGCGGCACCCGAACTCACGCGCATCGCCGAGGCGTTGACGTCCGCGCTGGCCCCCCTGCTGCCGCTCCAGGCCGACCTGACCGAACGGGCCGCGGCCACGGGGGCGACTCTGGTCCGGGCGGCCCTGCCACCGCTGGCCGACCTCACGGAAGCGGCCGCCGCGACGACGAAGGCGGCCCGCCCGGTCCTGCTGGCGGGCGAGGAACTCCTCGTCACGGGTCTGGAACAGATCCAGCCCCTGCTGCTGGCGGCGGCTTCGCGGACCGGCCGCGTCACCAGGGCCACGGCGGTACGGGTGTCGGCGGCGATGAGCCCGGCGGCGGAGCGGGCGGTGGTGGTGACGGTGACACCCGCCTGACGAACGAACGACCGTGACACCGGCATGAGGATGAGGAACGACGGTGACACCGGCATGAGGATGAGGAACGACGGTGACACCTCCATGACAATCGAAAGCCCGGCCGCCGATAGTGTTTTCCCATGCATGATCTGGGCGCGGGACTCGGCTATCTCCTCAAGGGCCAACGCTGGGTGGCCCGCAACGGCGGGCAGTACGGCTTCGGCCTCCTGCCGGGTCTGATCACCCTCGTCCTGTACGCCGCGGCGCTCGTCGCCCTCGCACTGTGGGGCGACGACCTGGTCACCTGGGCCACCCCCTTCGCCGAAAGCTGGCCGGACCCCTGGCCCGGGCTCTTCCGCGGTTTCCTCACCGTCGTGCTGTTCGCCCTCGCCCTCCTCCTCGCCGTCCTCACCTTCACCGCCGTCACCCTCCTCATAGGCCAGCCCTTCTACGAGAACCTCTCGGAGAAGGTCGACCGCGACGTCTCCCCGGACGGCACGGCACCCGAGTCCGACCTGCCCCTGCACCGCGAGATGTGGATATCGGCCCGGGACAGCCTCCGCATCCTCGTACGGGCCGCGCTCTGGGGCGTCCTCCTCTTCGCCCTCGGCTTCCTGCCGTTCGTCGGCCAGACCGTCGTCCCGGTCATCGGGTTCTTCGTCACCGGCTTCTTCCTCACCGAGGAACTCACCGCCGTCGCGCTCCAGCGCCGCAGCGTCGAACTCCGCGAGCGCCTCGCCCTGTTGCGCTCCCGCAAACTGCTCGTCTGGGGCTTCGGCACGCCCCTCGGCCTCGCCTTCCTCGTCCCCTTCGTCGCCGTCTTCCTGATGCCGGGCGCGGTCGCGGGCGCCACACTCCTGGCCCGGGACCTGCTGGGCGAGGAGAACACCCAGGAGACGGAGGACACCCGGGACCCGGAGGACACCGCGCAGGACGAGCAGATCACCCGCCGCTCCTGAGGGCGGCCCCCGGCACATACGCCGCCGCCTCCCGCAAGGCCGCCACGAACGCCTCCCCGGCCGGGGACAACGACCGCCCCCGCACCGTCGCCGCGTACACCGCCCGGCCCGGCCCGCCTTCGTCCAGCAGCGGGAGCAGACAGACGTCCGGCCGTACGGACTCCGCGGCGAGCGCCGGCACCAGTGCCACGCCCAGCCCGGCGGCGACGTACCCGAGCTTGGCGGTCCACTCGGCCACGACGTGCGCGACCCGCGGGCGGAAGCCCTGCCGCAGGGCCGCGTCGAGGAGCGTGCCCTCGGGGCGCGGGCTGCCGGAGATCCAGTCGGCGTCGGCGAGCCGGGCGAGCCGTACCGGACGCGGTCGGTGCGCGAGGGGGTGGTCCGCGGGGACGGCGACGTACAGGGACTCGTCCAGCAGATGGTGCAACTCGTACCCGTCCAGCGGGGCCCGCCCGGTCGTGGAGACGATCGCCAGATCGAGATGCCCGGCCGTCAGCCGCTGGAGGAGACCGGGCGTCAGGCCCTCCTCCCGGGAGACGCGCACGCGCGGGTGGCGGGCGCGGAAGGCGGCCAGGGCGCGCGGTACCAGCGCCGCGTCCGCGGTCGCGAACGCGCCGAACACCAGCCGTCCGCCCGCCACGTCCCGCAGGGCCGCGAACTCCCGCGCCGCCGTGTGCAGCGACTCGGCGACCGCCTCCGCGTGCGGGACGAGCGCCCGGCCCGCCTCGGTGAGCCGAACACCTCGCGGCAGCCGGTCGAACAGCCGGGTCCCGCCGAGCGCCGACTCCAGCGCGGAGATCTGCCGGGACACCGCGGACTGCGTCCAGCCGAGCACCCGTGCCGCCACCGTGAACGAGCCCTGCCGCGCGACCTCGAGGAACACGCGCAGCCAGACGGTGGACAGGTCGGGGACGTCGTACGACGAGTCGGACGCGGCGTCATGCGAGAGGCGCATGGCATCCATGCTAGACATTCGCTTGTCGCATCCCACGCGCTTCCATAGCGTCGGCGGCATGCAGATCACCCTGGACAACCCCGCCTCCGCGCCCCAGCCCCTGAGCCCCTACTACTCCCAGGTCGCCCGCGTCGAACACGCCGACGGCAGCGCCCTGTTGTTCCTCTCCGGGCAGATCGCCGAGGGTGCGACGCTGGCCGAGCAGAGCCGCGGTGTGTTCGAGACGATCGACGCCCTGCTCAAGGCGCACGGTGCGAGCCTGGCCGACGTCATCAACATCCGTACGTATCTGACGGACATCGGCAGGCTCGCCGAATACGCCGCCGTACGCCGGGAGTTCCTGCCCGGCACCCCGCCGACCAGCATGACCTTCGAGGTGCCCCGCCTCTTCCGTCCCGAGGCGCAGATCGAAGTGGAGGTCGTGGCCGCCGTACCGGCGTCCGAGGGCGGGAAGTGACCGCGGGCGGGCCCTCCTTCAGCCCTCGCCCAGCAGGGTCAGGAAGTCCCGGAAAGCCGTCGGCATGTCCACCGACTGCGGGTCCAGCAGCCACTGGTACTGCAGCCCGTCCATCACCGCCACCAGCAGCGGGGCCGCGCGCTCCGGGGTCAGACCGCTCGGCAGCCGGTCCCCGTACTCCGCGCGCAGCATCGTCGCCATGTTGGCCCGCACCTCGCGGTACCGCGCGGTGAAGTAGCCGCGCGCCGGGTGCCCTTCGGTGACGCTCTCGCCGAGCAGCGCGGAGAAGGTCTGCACGATGCCGGGGCGCATCGCGTTGTACTCGACGAGCGAGGCGAGCAGCTCCAGGCGCCACCGGCCGTCCGGTACCGCGTCCCACTGGTCCCGCTGCCGGAGCACGGCGACCAGCAGCGCGTCCTTGGTCGGGAAGTAGTGCAGCAGCCCCTGCTGGGTCAGGCCCACCCGCTCGGCCACCGCGGCCATGCTCGCGCCGCGGTAGCCGCGCTCGGCGATCACCTCCAGGGCCGCACGCACGATCTCCGCGCGCCGCTCCTCACCCCTGGCCCTGGTCGTCATGGCGTCACCGTACGGCATCCGTCGTGCATAACTACGCGATAACGAAACCTACCGCTCTACAGGCGACAGGTGCACGATGGAGGCGCCCATCGGCTTTCGACGAGGAGGTGCCGCAGTGGCGCGTACGGCGGTTGGGACCGGTCCGGCCCCCGAGGACCGGTCCCGGGAGGCGGCCGTCGAGGCGGCCCTCGCCAGGCTCGACCTGGATGCGAAGGCCCGGCTGCTGGCCGGACAGGACACGTGGACGCTGCCCGCGCTCCCGCAGATCGGCCTGGAGTCGCTGGTGATGTCCGACGGTCCGATCGGCGTCCGCGGGGTGCGCTGGACCGCCGACGACCCGTCCGTCGCGCTGCCCTCCCCGACCGCCCTCGCCGCCACCTGGGACCCGGACCTGGCCCGCCGCGCGGGCACCCTCCTCGCTCAGGAGGCCCGCCGCAAGGGCGTCCACGTCCTGCTCGCGCCCACCGTCAACCTGCACCGCTCCCCGCTCGGCGGCCGCCACTTCGAGGCGTACAGCGAGGACCCGTACCTGACCGGCCGGATCGGCACCGGATACGTCCAGGGCGTGCAGGCCGGCGGCGTCGGCACCACCGTCAAGCACTTCGTCGCCAACGACGCCGAGACCGAGCGCTTCACCGTGAACAACGTCGTGGGCGAACGCGCCCTGCGGGAGCTGTACCTGGCGCCCTTCGAGGCGATCGTCGCCGACGCCCGCCCCTGGGGCGTCATGACCGCCTACAACACGGTCAACGGCACCACCATGACCGAGCACCACCACCTGGTGAACGAGGTGCTGCGCGGCGAATGGGGCTTCGACGGCGCCAACGTCTCCGACTGGATGGCCGCCCGCTCCACCGTCGCCGCCCTCCGAGGCGGCCTCGACATCGCCATGCCCGGCCCCGACACCGTGTACGGCGAGGCGCTCGCCCGTGCCGTGCGCGAGGGCCGGGTGGCGGAGGCCGAGGTCGACGAGGCCGTGCGCAACGTGCTGCGGCTCGCCGCCCGCGTCGGAATCCTGGACGGCGCCGAACCGGTGGTGACCCGGCCTCCGCAGGACGTCGACGGCCGGGCCCTGGCCCGGGAGATCGCCCGCCGCTCCTTCGTCCTCGTCCGCAACGAGAACAACGCCCTGCCCCTGCCGCCGAACGGCACCGTGGCCCTGATCGGCGCCGCCGCCCGCGACGCCCGCGTCCTCGGCGGCGGCTCCGCGACCGTCTTCCCGGCACGGGTCGTCTCCCCGCTCGACGGGCTCACCGCCGCCCTGCCCGAGGGCGGCCTGACGTACGCCGTCGGGGCCGACCCGGCCACCGAACTCGCCGTCGCCGACCGGGGGTTCACGCTGCGCGCGGTCTGCCGCGCCGCCGACGGCACCGTCCTCGGCACCGGCTCCGCCCCCAACGGGCAGATCCAGTGGATGGGTTCGGACCTGCCCGAGGGCGTCACCCACGAGGCCCTGCACACGGTGGAGCTGACCGGCACCTTCACGCCCCGCGAGTCCGGCACGCACACCTTCGGCATCAAGGGCATCGGCGCCTTCCGCCTGGTCGTGGACGGCACGACGCACTACGACGACGTCCAGCGCCCCGTCGAGGACGACCCGTTCGCCGCCTTCTTCGGCGCCCCCGAGCCCCGCGCCCGGGTCGACCTCACCGCCGGCGAACCGGTCGACGTCTCCCTGACCCACGTGGTCACCTTCCCCGACGGCGCGCCGGTGAAGGCCATCGCCTTCACCCTCGCCCACCAGGAGCCGCAGCGCGACCCCGACGAACTGATCGCGGAGGCCGTTCAGGCCGCGCGGGAGGCCGGCACGGCCGTCGTCGTGGTCGCCACCACCGAGCGCGTCGAGTCCGAGGGCTTCGACCGCACGGACCTCCGGCTCCCCGGCCGCCAGGACGACCTGGTCCGCGCCGTCGCCGCCGCCAACCCGAACACCGTGGTGGTCGTCAACTCGGGCTCCCCGGTGGAACTGCCGTGGCGCGACGAGGTCGCGGCGGTCCTGCTGACCTGGTTCCCCGGCCAGGAGGGCGGCGCGGCCCTGGCGGACGTCCTGACGGGCGCGTACGAGCCGGGCGGCCGCCTGCCCACCACCTGGGGCGCGCTGGAGGACGCCCCGGTCACCCGGGTGGTCCCGCGGAACGGCGAACTGCACTACGACGAGGGCGTGTTCATCGGCTACCGGGCGTGGGAGAGGGCCGGGAAGACCCCCTCGTACCCCTTCGGACACGGCCTCGGCTACACCGACTGGACGTACGAGGCGATCGAGGTCGAGGACCGGACGGTGAGGGTCCGCGTCCGCAACACCGGTGAGCGCGCCGGGCGCGAGGTCGTCCAGGTCTACCTCGCTGCCGGCGAGGTGGACCCGGACCGCCCCGCCCGCCGGCTGGCCGGCTTCGCGGGCGTCGAAGCGGCACCCGGGGAGAGCGTCGAGGCCGTCGTCGAGCTGCCGCGCCGCGCCTTCGAGGTCTGGGACGAGCACGCGCACGCGTGGACCCTTGTGAAGGGTTCGTACGAAATCCGGGCCGGCCGCTCGATCGACGACCATCGGGTCACCACGACGATTAACGTCTGACGCGGGACCGAGTCCCCCTGCGAACAGCCCCGGTCCGGGACCTGACGGCCGGACCGGGGCTCGTTGCTCTCCCGCGGCACTAGCGCACGGAGAAGCGGTACACCGTCTCCGACCGGTACACCTCGCCCGGCCGCACCTCCGTGCTCGGGAAGGCGGGCCGGTTCGGGGAGTCGGGGAAGTGCTGGGTCTCCAGCGCGATGCCGTCGCCGGGGGCGAACGGGTCGCCGAGGTGGTCCGCCGTGTAGAGCTGGAGGCCGGGCTCGGTCGTCGACACGGTGAGCACGCGTCCCGACGCCGGGTCGTGCAGCTCGGCGACCTCCACCGGGGCGCGCGTCACGCCCTTGTCGAGCACGAGGTTGTGGTCGTAGCCGGAGCCCGTCTTGCGGGGCGCCCGGAAGTCGAAGCGGGTGCCCTCGACGGGCTCGAGCGCTCCCGTCGGGATCAGGTCCGCGTCCACCGGTGTGTACCGGGAGGCGGCGACACGGAGCTCGTGCCCGCCCGCGTTCCCCGAACCCGCCAGGTTCCAGTACGAGTGGTTGGTCAGGTTGACCACGGTCGGCGCGTCCGTGACCGCCTCGTACGCGATCCGCAGCGCGCCGTCCGCGTCGAGGGTGTACGTCGCCGTGACGTCCAGCCGGCCCGGGAAGCCCTCCTCGCCGTGCGGGCTCACCCGGGACAGCCGGATGCCGTGCTCGACCGGCTCCACGTCCCACACCCGCTTGTCGAAGCCCCGCGACCCGCCATGCAGCGAGTTCGGACCGTTGTTCGGCTCCAGGGCGTAGGTCCGTCCGTCGAGCGGGAAGCGGGCGCCGGCGATGCGGTTGGCGTACCGCCCGACCAGTGCACCGAGGTACGGCTCCGGATGGCGCAGATAGCCGTCCAGGTCCGGGAAGCCCAGCACCACGTCCGCCAGGCCCCCCTCCCGGTCCGGGACCTCGGCCGACTGCACGATGCCGCCGTACGACAGGACGCGCACCCGTACCCCGCCCCGCTCCAGCGTCCAGCGGCGGACCGCCGTGCCGTCGGAAAGTGTGCCGAAAAGTTCACTCATGTGGGAACCCTAGGTCACCGGGTCCTCGGCGGTGACGGTGCGGTAGGCGATCTCGGCGAGTCGTGCCTGACCGTTCGTGCTCGGGTGGAACCAGTCCCAGGGGCTCAACTGGGCGGGCCCGAAGCGGTAGTCGAAGACCGCGTTCCCGTCGAAGCGGCACCGCCGGTCCTTCGTGCACACCTCCTTCAGCACCTGGTTGTACGCCTCCACCCGGGACTGCACCGTGGCCCGCCGCCGGGCGGACGCGGCGTCCAGCGCGTCCGCGTCGCCCAGCATCGACGGGCAGATGCCCAGCTTCCACACCTGCTTGCCGAGCGCACTGGTGCGCCCCTCGGACCACAGCCGCATCAGGTTCGGCACGCTGGCCACGTACACCTGCGCCTTGGGCAGCGACCGGCGCAGGACGGCCATCGCGTCCTCGAACTGCTCCCGGAAGTCGCCGACCGGGGTCATCGCCGAGGTGGAGGGACGGCAGGCGTCGTTGGCCCCGACCATCACCGTCACGAGCTGCGGCTTCCGCCGCACCGCCTGGGCGACCTGCCCGGCCAGGTCGGCCATCCGCGCCCCGGTCACCGCGTAGTTCCAGCTCCGCTCGGCGGCGCCGGTCGCCCCGAGCAGCCGTACGGCCAGGCTCTCGACCTGGGTGTCGGTGCCCGTCGCCCACGACACCTGAGGGCAGTCGGACAGCACGGTGCAGGCGTCGAAGCCGCGCGTGATGGAGTCGCCGACGGCGGCGATCGACTCGGGGGAGCGGTTCCAGACGGGCTTCGCGGACGGCCGCGCCGACGGCGTGGTGCCCCGCGCCCCATTGCCGCCGGAGGCCTCGCATCCGGCGAGCCCCAGGACGGCCGCGGCCACGACCGCGGCGACCGCCCTCAAACGGTGGCTTCGCTTCCGCATCCCCTGGTCCCCTCGTTCGGCAGCGCGTCGAACACGCTGGGTCAGCCCCGCGTCCCCTTGGGTGAAACCTCGGCATACACGGGCAACTGGACCGACGGTACGTCACACTCCGCGGCCCGCCGCACGGTAGCCTCGGCCCGTGGCCGCCCTTGCCACGCCCGTTCCGTAAAGTAACAAGATGTCGCGGTCTGCCCGGAGGTTCAGGTGACGACACGTGGAGTCCTGTACGTGCACTCCGCGCCCCGCGCACTGTGTCCGCACGTCGAGTGGGCCGTCGCGGGCGTGCTGGGCACCCGCGTCAACCTCGACTGGATCCGGCAGCCCGCCGCCCCCGGCACCTGGAGGTCGGAGTTCTCCTGGCAGGGCGAGGCCGGCACCGCCTCCAAGCTCGCCTCCGCGCTGCGCGGCTGGCAGCTCCTGCGCTTCGAGGTCACCGCGGAGCCCTGCCCGACCGCCGAGGGCGAGCGCTACAGCTGCACCCCCGACCTGGGCATCTTCCACGCGGTCACCGGCATCCACGGCGACATCCTGATCCCCGAGGACCGGCTGCGCGCGGCCCTGATCCGCTCCCAGCGCGGCGAGAGCGACCTGGAGGCGGAACTGGCCCGCCTCCTGGGCAAGCCGTGGGACGACGAACTGGAACCCTTCCGGTACGCGGGCGAGGGCGCGCCGGTGCGGTGGCTGCACCAGGTCGTCTGAAGGAGTCCCGACACCACGTGAAGGGCCCCCACCGCTCCTCAGGTTCTAGTAGTCGTTGCAACACCCCAGCTCAGGGGATGCAATGGACTTCGAGATCCGCAGGGACCGGACGGCTCAGGGGCCTGTGAAGCTGAGTCGGGAGCGCGCGGAATACTCCCGGCTCGTGCAGCAGGGCTACAGCAACAAGGAAGCCTGCCGGCTGGTCGGTATCGACGAGCGGACCGGCAGGAAGTGGCGCAACGGCCGTAGCGCCGACCGCAGGCAGAAGGCGGCACCACCGATAGACACGGTGGTGCCGCCTTCCGGTCCGTCCCGGTACCTGCGCGAGGGCGACCGGATCCACATCGCCGACCGGCTGCGAGAGAAGGCGACCGTCCGGGCGATCGCCGCTGAGCTGGGCCGCAGCCCCTCCACTATCAGCCGGGAGATCCGCCGCAACCGGCACCCGGTCAACGGGCAGTACCGGCCGTACGCTGCCCAGGCCCGCGCCGATGGCCGCCGGCCCCGTCCCAAGCCAGGGAAGATCGGGCAGAACCCCGAGCTGCGGGACTTCATCCAGAGCCGCCTGCGTCTTCGGTGGAGTCCGGAGCAGATCTGCCAGGCTCTGCGGGCACAGTTCCCCAAGCGGCCGGAGATGCACGTGGTCCACGAGACGGTCTATCAGGCTCTCTACGTCCAAGGACGCGGAGAACTGCGCCGCGAGCTTGCCCGCGCCCTTCGGACCGGTCGCGCCCGGCGTAAGCCGCGCCGCCAGGCTCAGCAGCGCCAGCCGCGGTTCTCCGCCCCGATGGTCATGATCAGCGAACGTCCTGCCGAGGCGG
>NZ_JBVHTR010000004.1:0-27103 GCF_055565775.1 Streptomyces sp. NPDC028331
TCGTAAGGAAGGGGAACACCAGAACCTCGCCCCCCCCGACCCGCCCCCCCCCCCCCCCCCGCGGAGGATCTCCTCGGTCATCTCCTGCGTGGTGTTGCAGTTGGTGACGACGATCCGCACGCTCAGCCCTGCAGGACGGCTGCGGTCGGAGCGACGGCCGGAGCGGCACGCTCGGAGCGGCACAGCACCAGGTACAGCGCCGCGGACAGCGCGGTTCCGATGAACCACGAGTACGGGGCGACATCGCTGAAGTCCTTGACCAGCGCGAGCACCGCCGCGACCGCCGCCGAGGGCAGGAACGCCCACAGCGCCTTGGGGTTGACGCCCTTGCGGTAGTAGTAGCGGGACCCGGGTTCGGCGCTGAAGAGCTGGTCGACGTCGATACGGCCACGCTTGACCCAGTAGTAGTCGAGCATGATCACACCGAACAGCGGGCCGAGGAAGGCGCCGAGGCCGCCGAGGAAGTAGTTGACGACGGTGGGGTTGGAGAAGAGGTTCCAGGGGGTGACGACCAGCGCGGCGACCGTGCTGATCATGCCGCCGACCTTGAAGCTGATCTTCTGGGGCCAGACGTTGGCCAGGTCGTAGGCGGGGGAGACGAAGTTGGCGACGATGTTGACGCCCATGGTGGCGACGGCGAAGGTGAACGCCGCCAGTACCAGCACCCAGGTGTTGCCGATCTTGGCGACGAGCATGGCCGGGTCGGTGATGGCCTCGCCGAACACCTTGATCGAGCCGGCCGTGACGATGACCGACACGATCACGAAGGCCGTCGAGTTGACCGGCAGGCCCCAGAAATTGCCGCGCTTGACGGTGGTGTAGCCGGGCGCGAAGCGGGAGAAGTCGCAGAAGTTGAGCATGAGGGTGCCGTAGGTGGCGAGGATGAGCCCGACGGCGCCGAACCACTGCCGCCATTGTTCGCCCGTGGAGACCGGGTGCGGGGTGGAGGTGAGGGAGATGCTCCAGTCGGCCTTCGCGAGGATCCAGACCGCCAGCGCGATCATCACCAGCCAGATGGCGGGGCCGCAGAAGTCCTGGAACTTCCGCACCGACTCCATGCCACGGCTGATGATCAGGGCCTGGATCAGCCACAGGGCGACGAACGACGTCCAGCCGAGCGCGTTCAGCCCCAGGAAGGAGTGGTGGGTCCACGACGTCAGTCCCGGCCACGCCGCGAGCAGCATGACGTTGACGGCGACGGACGCGAGGTAGGTCTGGATGCCGTACCACATGATGGCGATCACGGCCCTGATCAGAGCGGGGATGTTGGCGCCCCACACCCCGAAACTGATGCGGCTGACGACCGGGAACGGAACTCCGTGCCGCTGGCCGATCCTGCCCATCATGTTCATCCCGAGGTAGATGAGGACGAAGCCGACGAGCAGGGAGGTGAAGATCTGCCAGACGTTCATGCCGAGGACCAGCAGTCCGGCGGCGAAGGTGTAGTTGCCGAGGTTGTGGACGTCGGACATCCACATGGCGAACAGGTCGAACACCTTCCACTTGCGCTCGGCCGCGGGCGCGAGGTCTTCGTTGGTGAGGCGGGGGTCGGGGGCGAACGCTGGGACGCCGGTGGCTTCGGCGCGGTCGGCGAGGGACACGGGGCCTCCATGGGCGAGGGGACGGAGGGGCCTTCAGTACGGTCCGGTGCGGGGCGATGGCGGGTCGGGCTTCCGGAGGCGGGAATCACCGGTGGGGGCCGGATGCCGGTGCGGCCGGGGTGGGGGCCGCGGTGCGGGTGCTGCGATCGCGAGGGAACGGAATGCTCCGCGCTGTTTGGTATACCAAACAGCGGTCATGGTCTCGCCGTCAACCGTTCCGACCGATGTCCGCCCCGTTACGGCTCCGTAAAAGACCTTCCGAGTCCGCGAAGATGACCCCATGACGAAGATCGAACCCCTGGGTGCGGTGCGCGAGCGGGTGCTGGCCACGCTGCGGCAGGAGATCATCGCGGGACGGCTGCTCCCGGGCGACCGCCTGGTCGAGCGGGAGCTCGCGGAGCGGTTCGGGGTCTCCCGCGTACCGGTCCGCGAGGCGATCCGCGCACTGGTCGCCGAGGGCTTCGTGCTCTTCGAGACACCGCGCAGAACCGTCGTGCGGCGACTGACCCCGGCCGACGTCAAAGAGCTCTTCGAACTGCGCGAGGCCCTCGAGGTCTACGCAGCCGGGCTCGCGTCGGCCCGGGCGGGTGAGAAGGAACTGGCGGAACTGGCGGAACTGCTCGACCAGGCCGCGGCCGCGACCGCCGCCGGCGACGCGGAGACGATCACGGACATCAACACCCGCTTCCACGGCCGGATCCTCGCCATGGCCGGAAACAGCCTGCTGATCTCCGTCATGGAACCGGTCGACGGACGCCTGCGCTGGCTCACCCGCCGGAACGAGGAGTGGTCCCGGCTCCTGGCCGAACACCGCGAGCTGTACGAGGCGATCGCCTCCGGCGACCCGGACCGCGCCCGCGCCCACGCCCTCGCCCATGTGCGCGCCAACTACCGCTCCACGGTGCGGCACCTGTTCGCGGACGAGGAGCTGCCCTAGGTCTGCTGCCCAGGCAGGTTGACCGGCGTCCCCGGGCAGTGCGCCTGGGGCGCGGCTACGGCTTGACCGGGAGCCCCGCCGCCTCCGCCGCCGTGCGCAGGACGTCCCGCAGCATCTGAGGCGTGAGCCGTCCCGTGAAGGTGTTGCGCTGGCTGACGTGGAAACAGCCGAAGACTTCCAGTCCGTCCAGTGACACCCGTGCCCCGTGCCCGAAGGCGGGCCGCGGCCGGGGTGTCGTCCAGCCGGCCTCACCGAGCGCGGTCAGCGCGGCCTGCCAGCCGAAGGAGCCGAGTGCGACCACGGAGCGCAGCGTCGGACGCAGCAGCCGCAGTTCCTGCACCAGCCACGGCCTGCATGTGTCCCGTTCCTCGGGCGTCGGCTTGTTGGCGGGCGGGGCGCAGTGCACGGGTGCGGTGACGCGTACGCCGTACAGTTCCAGGCCGTCGTCGGCGGACACCGACGTGGGCTGCGACGCCAGTCCCACGGCGTGCAGCGCCGCGTACAGCACGTCTCCGGACCGGTCTCCGGTGAACATCCGTCCGGTCCGGTTTCCGCCGTGGGCCGCGGGAGCCAGGCCTATGACGAGCAGCGGGGCGTCTGCCGGCCCGAAACCCGGCACCGGGCGTCCCCAGTACGTCCAGTCGGCGAACGCGGCCCGCTTGGTACGGGCCACCTCCTCACGCCATGCCACCAGGCGCGGGCAGGCACGGCATCCCGTGATCCGCTCGTCCAGCCGGGCGAGGCTGCTGTCGTCCATGCCTCCACGGTAGGGCCGGGCGGGGGCGACCCGAGCGGCGGTCGGCTGTCGGGCGCTGCCGCCCGCGCGAAAGGCGTCCGGTGCTCCCCGCTCGGCGAGCTAAGGTCGGGTGCATGGCTTTCGAAGGTGCGGACCACGAGACGGCGGACGGGACCGAGAGGCCCCGCGCGGCTGGGACAGGCCGGGACTCCGAGGCGCGCCGCGGTGACAAGGCGGACCGGCGGGACGAGGGCACGGCCACGGAGGTCCGAGCCGCCGACGCGCAGGTCTCTGCGGAGCCGACAGGGGCCGATCCGACCGTCGTGGACCCGAGGACCGCCGCCTCGGTGGCCGCCGCCGAGGCGGCCGGCCCGGGGAACGGCGAGAGCGTCCGCATCGACAGTTGGATCTGGTCCGTGCGGCTCGTCAAGACCCGCTCGATGGGCGCCGCCGCCTGCCGGGGCGGGCACGTCCGGGTGAACGGCGAGCGCGTGAAGCCCGCATACAACGTGCGCATCGGCGACGAGGTGCGCCTCAGGCACGAGGGCCGGGAGCGGGTCGTCGTCGTGAAGCGTCTGATCCGCAAGCGCGTCGGCGCCCCGGTGGCCGTGCAGTGCTACATCGACAACAGCCCTCCCCCGCCGCCCCGCGAGGCCGTGGCGCCGGCAGGTGTCCGCGACCGCGGTACGGGCCGGCCCACCAAGCGCGACCGCCGCGAGACGGAGCGCCTGCGCGGCCTGGCCGCGGCCGCGGGCGGCGGCTTCGCGAGCGGTGCGGGCACCCCGGGCCGGTCCGGCGGCCGGAGCCGGCCCAAAGGCGGCCGCTGAGCTACCCCGCCCGCACCGCCCTCACCCACATCCGGTCGGCCGTCAGATAGCTGTCCACGCGCAGTCCCGCCTCCGCCAGCGCCTCCTCGAACTGCTGTCTGCTCAGCGGCCGGGCGAGGAACGTCTGGGTCCAGGTCGCGTCCGGGAACTCGTACTCCGCTCGCACCGAGTTGACCCCGTCCCCCACGGGCTCCGAGGAGGCGATCCGCACGGTGAAGCCGCTCGGGTCCACCCGCTCGCGTGGCACGTTCGTGTGGTAGTCCTCGCCCTCCCTCTGGATCAGCACATACCCGCCGCGGGCCACGTGCCGGGCGCACGTCCGCAGCAGTCGTCTGCGCACCTCGACGTCCCCGGCGTGCACGAGGAACGACGCGAGCAGCACCACGTCGAACGTCTCACCCAGATCCAGGTCTTCGATCGGGCTGCACACCGTGCGTGCGCCGCGCACGCGCTCCAGCATCTCGGCCGACTCGTCCACCGCGGTGACCGCGAAGCCGCGCTCGAGCAGCGGATGGGTCATCCTCCCGACCCCGCTGCCCAGCTCCAGGATGTGCGCGCCCGTCGGCACGGCGGCGGCGATGATGTCCGGCTCGTCCCCGGGCGGTAACCGTGAGTACAGCTCGACCGCACAGCCATCGGGCGTGATCGCGCCGGGGCCCGTGCCCCCGTAACCGGTCCGCATCTTCTGCCTCATGCACGTCCAACGGGCCGCCGCACGTGGCCCGTTCCCGGTCCGCCGTCACCCGATGGGGTGAAACGTTCGAGGGTCGAACGCCGTCACAGCACGAACCAGCCGTGGCCCCCGTACCAGTGCCCGCCCGCTCGCAGATGGTCCCCCACCGCTCGCTCCAGGCTGCTGCGGCGGGGCAGCTCCCGCACCGGCAGCTCCGGGTCGCCGAAGACGAAGCCGACCGGTGCCCCGTCGTCCGGTGTGGTGTCCTGGTGGGCGAGCTCGAAGCGGTCCTGGAAGCGGATGATGTTGGAGTCCGCCGGAAGGTACCGCTTGAGCTGGGGATCGAGCAGCCAGGAGTGGCACACGGCGATCTCATGGCGTTCGTCGGGGTAGTGCCGGGCGAAGAAGGCCCGTGCCAGCGCCAGGGACCGCTCACAGGCGGACGGCGACAAGGGGCCCCTGAAGTCGGGAATGTGCAGGCTCAGACAGAGGTCTCCGGGCCCCTGCGCCCGGCCCGCCGCCACGACGGCCCGCCCCGTGCGCTGCCCCAGCCGCGCCCGCTGGAACTGCAGCCGCCCCAGTTGGAACAGCTCCCCGTGGAAGTGCAGCGCGATCCACCAGGGGAACAGCAGCCCGCCCGTGCCACGGCGCCGGCGGTGCACCGCCATGTGCCGTCCGAGGTCGGCGAAGGTGCGCCGGGACACCTCCTCAGGGATGCCGCGCTCGCGGTGGTACGCCTGCGCGTACGGCAGCGCCGCGACGAAGACGTACACGGGGAAGAGCCGTCCGAGCGGCCCCGCCGACGCGGGGAACTCCGGTGGCTCCCAGCCCTTGCCGATCTCCCCCATGTCGCGCACCGAGCGGGCGACGCACCGCTGCAGCAGCGCCATGGCCTCCGGGTCCGCGCAGAGCCGGGCGCGCTGTGCGACGAGTTCGTTGACGTCCTCGTGGGGCACGGACAGGTCCAGCAGGACGTCGGGCAGCTCGTCCGCGTCGGGCAGGGTGGCCTGCACCCGCGTGTCGCCGTCGCTGTCGCTGTCGAGATCCCTCAGCCACTCGGCGAGCCGCGCGTCCGCCCGCAGCGTCTCCAGCAGCACCGTCGCCTCCCCACACGGACCGGGCCCGCTGCCGTTTCACGGCCGTTCGAATCCGGTCGCCCTCCCATGGTGAACGTGCACCCCGAAGGGTACTGGTGGCTTGAGGAGCAGTGATGGCGATGCGTACAGGCAGTGAACCGGCGACGGCGCGCAGTGCGCTGCGAGCCCGCTTCTGGCTGAGCCTGTGGGGTCTGGTGTGGGCCACCTTCGGCACGGTCGTGTTCGCGCTCCTCGGCCGACCGGGCTGGGCGGCCGCGTGCGGTGCGCTCTGGCTGGTCGTGACCGTGGACATGACCATGATCGTGCGGCACATGCGTCAGGGACCGCACTGGCAGCCGGGCCATGACGTCCCGCCGTACCTGCCACCGGAACAGCACCGCAGGTAGCCGCTCCCGGGAGGCCGGGCGCGCCCTAGGAGTCGAACCGTGCCGCCCTCAGGTACTGCGGGTTCGGGTCCAGTGCGGCGGCCAGCCGGAAGTGCCGCTTCGCCTCGTCGGGCCGGGCCTGGCGCTCGTAGGTGCGGGCGAGTGCGAAGTGCGCGAACGCGTTGTCCGGCTCGCGTTCCAGCACGATGCTGAATTCCAGCTCGGCGGGTCGCAGTTGCGCGGCGGCGAAGAAGGCACGCGCGCGCAGCAGCCGGGCGGCGGTGTTCTCGGGGTGGGCGGCGATCACGCCGTCGAGCAGCTTGACCGCACCACGCGGATCCCGGGCGGCGAGGAGTTGCTCCGCGGCGCGGAAGTCGATGACATGCGTCTCCGGAGTGGGTCCGGTGGAATCGCTGGTCTCGGGCACGGCAGATTCCTTCCCTCACTGGACCGGTTCAACGCCCTCGGGAGCCGGCGCTATTCCTGTGAACGGTGCGCTCTGCGGGTGAGTTCCTCCCAAACGTCCCTTACGCGCTGCTTCAGCTGATCGAGGGGCACGTCGTTGTCGATCACGATGTCCGCGACGGCCAGGCGCTTCTCGCGGGTCGCCTGGGCGGCCATGCGGGCGCGTGCGTCCTGCTCGGTCATACCGCGCAGGCGGACCAGCCGGTCGAGCTGGGTGGCGGGGCTGGCGTCGACGACGATCACGACGTCGTAGAGCGGGGCGAGTCCGTTCTCGGCGAGGAGGGGGACGTCGTGCACGACCACGGCGTCGTCGGGGGCGGCGGTCTCCAGTTCGCGGGAGCGGGCGCCCACCAGGGGATGCACGATCGAGTTCAGGACGGCCCGCTTGTCGGGGTCGGCGAACACGACGGAGCCCAGCCTGGGACGGTCCAGGCTGCCGTCCGGGGCGAGGACGTCCTGCCCGAAGGCCTCGACGACCGCCGCCAGCCCGGGAGTGCCGGGAGCGACGACCTCGCGCGCGATGCGGTCCGCGTCGATCAGTACGGCCCCGCAGGCGACGAGCAGCCGCGACACCTCGCTCTTGCCGGCGCCGATACCGCCGGTCAGGCCCACCTTCAGCATGCGGGAAGCCTACGGCCTGCCACTGACGGCGCCGGTGGCAGGCCGTGGGTCGAGAGCCCGACCGGGTTCAGCCATCGCCTTCGCGCTCCGCGAGGAAGCGCTCGAATTCCTGACCGATCTCGTCCGCGGACGGGATCTCCATGGGCTCCGCCAGCATGTTGCCCCGGGTCTCGGCGCCCGCCGCGGCGTCGTACTGGTGCTCGAGCCCTTGGACGAGCCGCACCAGGTCCTCGTCACCCTCCCGGATCTGCCGCTCGATCTCCGTCTGCGTGCGGTGGGCGTCGTTGCGCAGCGAGTGCGCGACTGCCGGCAGGACGAGTCCGGTGGCGGCCGTGATGGCCTCCAGGACGGTCAGTGCGGCGTCCGGATACGGGGAGCGGGCGATGTAGTGGGGGACGTGCGCGGCGACGCCCAGAACGTCGTGTCCGGCCTCCATGAGCCGGTATTCGATCAGGGATTCGGCACTGCCCGGCACCTGCGCCTCGTCGAAGGGGCTGCGGTGGCCCGGTACCAGGTCGGTGCGGTTGCCGTGCGGGGTGAGACCGACCGGCCGGGTGTGCGGAACGCCCATGGGGATGCCGTGGAAGTTCACGGACAGACGGACGCCGAGCCGCTCCACGATCTGTCCCACGGCCGCGGCGAAGCGCTCCCACTCCACGTCGGGCTCGGGCCCCGACAGCAGCAGGAAGGGCGCTCCGGTGGCGTCCTGGAGCAGGCGCACCTCGATCTTGGGGACGTCGTAGTCCGTCCAGCGGTCGCGCCGGAAGGTGAGCAGGGGACGGCGGGCGCGGTAGTCCACGAGCCGGTCGTGGTCGAAGCGGGCCACGACCTGCTGGGGCAGCGCGTCGAGGAGCCGGTCGACGACCTGGTCGCCGGTCTCGCCCGCGTCGATGTATCCGTCGAAGTGGTAGAGCATGACCAGTCCGGCCGATTCCTGGGCGAGCGCCATGTCGACGACGGCGAGGCCCTTCGGCTCCCATGCGTACAAACCCTGCGGATCAAGCACTGTAGACCGCTCCTCCTCGTGTTCGTACGGGACAACGCGGGCCGGGACACGGTCATTCCCGGTCCGCGCCCCCAACTCCACGGTTTTGACCGGCCGTCCACCCGATGCCTGCCGATGCCCATGGGGAGAGCACGCGCGCGTGGAGGGCGGGCGGTCGGGGCCGGGCGGCCTCGAGGCGGGGCGGCGTACTGGGCCGGGAACGCGCCTGGGCCGGAAACGCGCCTGAGGGCCCGCCCCCACAAGGGGGACGGACCCTCAGTCATCGGCTAACGCCTGGCGGCGAGCCTTCAGCTCTGGCCGCCGGCCAGCTTCTCACGCAGGGCCGCCAGCGCCTCGTCCGACGCCAGGGCGCCGGAGTTGTCGCCGCCCTCGGAGGAGTAGGAACCGCCGGTCGCGGCCGGAGCGGCGGCCTCGCCACCCTCGGCAGCGGCAGCGGCGTCCGCCTCGCGGGACTTGATGACCTGCTGCTGGTGCTGCTCGAAGCGGGCCTGCGCCTCGGCGTACTGGCGCTCCCACTCCTCGCGCTGCTTCTCGTAGCCCGGCAGCCAGTCGTTGGTCTCCGGGTCGAAGCCCTCGGGGTAGATGTAGTTGCCCTGGTCGTCGTAGGACGCGGCCATGCCGTACAGGGTCGGGTCGAACTCGACCGCCGTCGGGTCGGCACCGAAGGACTCGTTGGCCTGCTTCAGCGAGAGGCTGATGCGACGACGCTCGAGGTCGATGTCGATGACCTTGACGAAGATCTCGTCGTTGACCTGGACGACCTGCTCCGGGATCTCCACGTGGCGCTCGGCCAGCTCGGAGATGTGGACCAGACCCTCGATGCCCTCGTCGACGCGGACGAACGCACCGAACGGAACCAGCTTCGTGACCTTGCCGGGCACGACCTGGCCGATCTGGTGGGTGCGGGCGAACTGCTGCCACGGGTCTTCCTGGGTCGCCTTCAGCGACAGGGAGACACGCTCGCGGTCCATGTCGACGTCGAGGACCTCGACGGTGACCTCCTGGCCCACCTCGACGACCTCGGACGGGTGGTCGATGTGCTTCCAGGACAGCTCGGAGACGTGGACCAGGCCGTCGACGCCACCCAGGTCCACGAAGGCACCGAAGTTGACGATCGAGGAGACGACACCGGAGCGGACCTGACCCTTCTGCAGGGTCGTGAGGAAGGTCTGGCGGACCTCGGACTGGGTCTGCTCCAGCCAGGCGCGGCGGGACAGGACCACGTTGTTGCGGTTCTTGTCCAGCTCGATGATCTTGGCCTCGAGCTCCTTGCCCACGTAGGGCTGGAGGTCGCGGACACGGCGCATCTCGACCAGGGATGCCGGGAGGAAGCCACGGAGGCCGATGTCGAGGATGAGACCACCCTTGACGACCTCGATGACGGTACCGGTGACGATGCCGTCCTCTTCCTTGATCTTCTCGATGGTGCCCCAGGCACGCTCGTACTGGGCGCGCTTCTTCGAGAGGATCAGGCGGCCTTCCTTGTCCTCCTTCTGGAGGACCAGAGCCTCGATCTCGTCGCCCACGGCAACGACCTCGTTCGGGTCGACGTCGTGCTTGATCGAGAGCTCGCGGCTCGGGATGACACCTTCGGTCTTGTAACCGATGTCGAGCAGGACCTCGTCCCGGTCGACCTTCACGATGACGCCGTCGACGATGTCGCCGTCGTTGAAGTACTTGATCGTCTCGTCGATCGCTGCGAGGAACGCTTCCTCGTTACCGATGTCGTTGACCGCTACCTGCGGGGTGGTGGCGGTGGTCTCGGTGCTGCTCGTCATGTGGAAAAGGGCTCCGGTACGGACATTGAAGTCGTAGGTACTGCTCACGCTGGAGCCCGTTTCGCTCTGCAGAAGCCGGACAGCCAAGGAAGCGCCCCACCAGCCAACTGGTGACGGCGCCTCGACAACCGAGGGGACATACAACAGATGCGAGCGCAGCCTGCTACGTCTGAGGTGCGCAGGCCCGCAGCGCAACTTGTAGCATACGGGGGCAGCCGGACAGGGTCAATGCGCGAAGGCGCACACCCGGGGCGGATCGCCGCATTCCCGGCACAAGTCGCCCTGCGACACGGGCCGCACCGGCCGATGCCACGAGGCCGTGCAGGCCGGAGGACCCTTTTCCGTGACGCCGCCGCGTCAGGCTGGACGGAAGAGTACGACGAGGGAGCCGATCATCCAAGAGCCCGAACAGTTCGAACCCGAAGCCACCCGACGCGCGGCGGGCGTCACGGAGAGTTCCCGGGCCAACCGGGGCTGGTGGGACCGGAACGCGGACGAGTACCAGATCGAGCACGGCACGTTCCTCGGCGACGACCGCTTCGTCTGGGGACCCGAAGGCCTGGACGAGGTCGAGGCCGGGTTGCTCGGCCCGCCCGAGGACCTCAAGGGCAAGGACGTCCTGGAGATCGGCGCCGGCGCGGCGCAGTGCTCCCGCTGGCTGGCCGGGCAGGGCGCCCGCCCGGTGGCCCTCGACCTCTCCCACCGTCAGCTCCAGCACGCGCTGCGGATCGGCGCCGGCTTCCCCCTGGTCCAGGCCGACGCCTGCGTCCTGCCCTTCCGGGACGCCTCTTTCGATCTGGCGTGCTCGGCGTACGGGGCGCTGCCCTTCGTGGCGGACCCGCGGCTGGTGCTGCGCGAGGTCCGCCGGGTGCTGCGGCCGGGCGGGCGGTTCGTGTTCTCGGTGACGCATCCGATCCGCTGGGCGTTCCCGGACGAGCCCGGGCCGGAGGGCCTCACGGTGTCGGCCTCCTACTTCGACCGCACGCCGTACGTCGAGCAGGACGAGGAGGGCCGGGCGGTGTACGTCGAGCACCACCGGACGCTCGGCGACCGGGTGCGGGACATCGCGACGTCGGGCTTCCGGCTCGTCGACCTGGTCGAGCCGGAGTGGCCGGCCTGGAACACGTCCGAGTGGGGCGGGTGGTCGCCGCTGCGCGGCGCGCTGATCCCGGGTACGGCGATCTTCGTGTGCGAACGGGACTGAGGTACCCGAGGGGACGGTTCCGGCCAATCTGCCGGGGCGTCGGCCGTGCGCGTATGGCCGCCGTACCGGCAGGGCACAAACGATGAGTCGACATATCACCCTCAAGGCCGCGGTCCGCGGTGTCAGGCGGTGGGGGGTACGCGCATGCACGTCTGCCCGGTCTGCCGGCGAGGGGACAGGACCACCCGGCTCCGCACGTACTGGAGGACGCTGTCGCCCGAGGCGCGGGCCGGGGCACCGCACCTCGCGCGGCCCGCACTGGAGGAGGAGCGCTGGGCGGCGCCGTTCGGGCTCCTGACCGTGGGCTGCGCCCTGCTCGTCTCGGAGGTGTGGCTGGGGTTCGTCGGCCTGGCGGGCGGGGGCCTGTGGCTGGTGTCCTTGCGCGGCAGCGTCGCGCAGACGGCGAGGCGGCGGGCCGACTGGCGCAGGCAGTTGTTCTGCCTGCGCTGCCACCACGTCTTTCCGCCGTGACACGGCCGCCTGGAACACTGGTGCGGTGATCCGCCACGACGCCCTCGACCGCCTGCCCGTCCGATCCGCCGTCCCGGCTCTCCGGGCCGCTCTGGGCGAGCACGGTGCGGCGGTGCTGTGCGCGCCGCCCGGCACCGGCAAGACGACGCTCGTGCCGCTCGCGCTGGCGGGGCTGCTGGGCGGGGGGCCCGCGCGACGCGTGGTGGTGGCCGAGCCGCGGCGGATCGCGGCGCGGGCCGCGGCACGGCGGATGGCGTGGCTGCTGGGCGAGAAGGCCGGGGAGAGCGTCGGCTACACCGTGCGCGGGGAGCGGGTGGTCGGGCGGCACGCGCGCGTGGAGGTCGTCACCACCGGGGTGCTGTTGCAGCGGCTGCAGCGGGACCAGGAGCTGGCGGACGTCGACGTGGTCGTGCTCGACGAGGTCCATGAGCGGCACCTGGACGCCGACACGGTCGCCGCCTTCCTGCTCGATGTGCGGGCGACGCTGCGGCCCGAGCTGGAACTGGTGGCGGCCTCCGCGACGACGGACGCGCAGGGCTGGGCCCGGCTGCTGGGCGGGGTGCCGGTCGTCGAGACGGAGGGTGTGTCCTACCCGGTGGAGGTGGTGTGGGCGCCCCCCGCGCGCCCCGTCCGGCCGCCCCACGGGATGCGGGTGGATCCGGCGCTGCTCGCCCATGCGGCGTCGGTGGTGCGGCGGGCGCTCGCCGAGTGCGAGGGGGACGTGCTGTGCTTTCTGCCCGGCGTCGGGGAGATCGCGCGCGTGGCGGGCCGGCTGGGGGATCTGGGCGGTGTCGAGGTGCTCCAGGTGCACGGGCGGGCTCCGGCGGCCGTGCAGGACGCGGTGCTGTCGGCCGGTTCGGGGCGGCGGGTGGTGCTGGCGACGGCCGTGGCGGAGTCCTCGCTGACCGTGCCCGGGGTTCGGGTGGTCGTCGACACCGGTCTCGCGCGCGAGCCGCGGGTCGACCATGCGCGCGGGCTGAGCGCGCTGACGACGGTGCGCGCCTCGCAGGCGGCGGGGCGGCAGCGCGCGGGCCGGGCGGGGCGTGAGGCGCCGGGCCGCGTGTACCGCTGCTGGTCGGAGGCGGAGGACGCGCGGCTGCCGCGTTTCCCGTCGCCCGAGATCCGGCTGGCCGATCTGACGGCGTTCGCGTTGCAGACGGCGTGCTGGGGCGACCCGGACGCGACCGGTCTGGCACTCCTCGACGCACCTGCGGGCGGGGCGATGGCGGCGGCACGGTCGGTGCTGACGGCGATCGGCGCGGTGGACGCGGCCGGGCGGGCCACGGAGCGGGGCGTGCGGATGTCCCGGCTGGGTCTGCATCCGCGGCTGGCGCGGGCGCTGCTGGACGCGGCCCCCCGCATCGGCGCGGAGCGGGCCGCGGAAGTGGTGGCGCTGCTGAGCGAGGAGCCGCCGCGGGAGTACGGGGACGACCTGGCGGCGGTGTGGCGGGCGGCCCGGCGCGGGGGCGACGCCTACGCGGCGCGCTGGCGCGAGGAGGTGCGCCGGCTGCGGGCGGCGGCGGGCGACGTGCCTGCCGGCGCCGCGGAGAGGGGCGACGACCACGTGGTGGGACTCGTCGCCGCCCTCGCCTTCCCGGAGCGGCTCGCGCGGGCCGACGGCGGCTCCTGCCTCATGGTGAACGGCACCCGTGCCGAGCTGAGCGAGGGGTCGGGGCTGCGCGGCGCGCCGTGGCTGGCGGTCGCCGTGGCCGACCGGCCCGTCGGCGCGGGCCACGCACGCGTGCGGCTCGCGGCCGTGGTCGACGAGGACGTGGCGCGGCAGGCGGCCGGGGCCCTGTACTCCGCGGGCGAGGAGGTGCACTGGGCCGAAGGGGACGTCGTTGCCCGGAGTGTCGAGCGGCTCGGGGCCGTCGAACTGGCGACGCGGCCGCTGCGGGACCCCGCGCCCGCCCTCGTACGTCAGGCACTGCTGGAAGGGCTGCGGCAGGAGGGCTTCGGTCTGCTGCGCTGGTCCCCTCAGGCCCGTGTGCTGCGGCAGCGGCTGGCGTTTCTGCGGCTGCACCTCGGTGAGCCGTGGCCGGACGTGCGCGACGACGCGCTGCACGCGCGCGTGGACGAGTGGCTGGAGCCGGAGCTGAGCCGCGCCCGGCGACGGGCCGACCTCGCCCGGATCGACGCGGGACAGGCCCTGACCCGGCTGCTGCCCTGGTCCACCGGGCAGGCCGCCCGGCTCGACGAACTCGCCCCCGAGCGGATCACCGTCCCGAGCGGATCCGCGATCCGGATCGACTACACCGACCCCGAGCGGCCCGTCCTCGCCGTGAAACTGCAGGAGATGTTCGGGCTCCAGGCCTCGCCCGAGATCGCCGGTGTGCCCGTCGTCGTGCACCTGCTCTCCCCCGCCGGGCGGCCCGCCGCGGTCACCGCCGACCTCGCCTCCTTCTGGCGGGACGGCTACAAGGCCGTACGGGCGGAGTTGCGCGGCCGCTACCCCAGGCATCCGTGGCCGGAGGACCCGGCCGCCGCGGAGCCGACCCGGCACACGAACGCGCGGCTCAGGCGGTGACCGGCTCGGGCTCCACGGCCTCGGCGGGCGCCGGGTCGTCCGGGCGGCGGCCGCGCGCCTCCAGGTACAGGGACAGCGTCAGCAGGGCGATGCCGAGAGCGAGGAAACCCCACGGCAGGTAGGACGTCAGGAGCAGGATCAGCAGGCGGTTGTGCTTGACCAGGGCGACCGTCGACGCGATGTAGTCCTCGCGCATCTTCACGTCCCCCGCGAAGACCGTCACCCTGTCACGGCCCCCGAGGAGCGTGCCGCCGCGCAGCTCCTCCTTGTGGATCTCCTCGCCGTAGACGGGCGCGCCGGTCAGCGGTTCGACCCAGAACTTGCGGACCGTGGTGTACCAGCGGGTCGTGCCGGTCTTCGCGACCGACTCCGGGGTGATGCCCTGCACGGGCATGACCTTCGGGAAGGGGACCTTCGTCCACGGGATCGTCTGTTCGAAGTAGTAGACCTTGACGCCCCGGAAGGTCTGCATGCCCTCGTAGTGGATGGGGGCGGTGGCGCGGGCCTGCGCGTCGAAGTACTCGTAGTCCCGTTTCCGGGTGAGGAACGGCCATTTGAACTCGATGCCGTCGCGGCGGACGGGGTCGCCGTCGACCATCTCGCCGGTGGCGTGGACGGGTTCCTGGCTGTGCGCGTCGAAGATGTACCGCTCGGGGATGCGGGACACCATGGCGCCGTCGGGTCCCTGCACATAGGACAGGCCGTCCCAGACGACCACGTCCCGGCCCGCGGTGGCCTCGATCTTCTTCGCGGCTTCCACGTCGCCCTTGAGGGTCTGCACGATGGTGACCTTGGGGACTGTGCGGGATTTCATGGTGCCGTAGTCGAGGAGGGTGGCGTTCCTCGCCTCGAGGACCATGGTCTGGTATGCGTTCGCGGGGACCTCGGCCAGGCGGGGGAAGGCGTACCAGCGCAGCAGTGGGGACAGCGCCGTGAAGAACACGGCGAGAGCGAGCAGGATCAGGCCGGCTTTGCGGCGCATCTCGGCGTCCTCCCGGTGCGTGGGTCACGGATGGCTGGGGACCGTCGTCAGCAGTGGTTTCGGGGACGTCGCGCCGGACGGCGGGCCGAGGGCCGTCAGGCCGAACACCAGGGTGAAGGCCGCGGCGAGGCCGATCGCGGCGGCGACGAGGGCGCGCATGGGGGCCTCCCCGGGGCCGGCGCTGTCACGCGTTAGCTGATACATCGTCAGATCCGGCACCGTAGCAAGGGGCGCGTGAGATGAGAACAAGGGCGCACGAAAAGGCGGCGGCGTCCCTCCGCGATGCGGGGACGCCGCCGCCGTACGTTCCGGGCGGCCCTACGAGCTCGGGGTGGGGCTGGGGGTGGGGGTGGGGCTGGGGGACGGGTCGGCCGCCGCGACCTTCAGTTCGACCGTCAGGGTGGCCCCGCCCGCGGTGGTGATGCGGAGCAGGAACGTGCCGGTCGTGTCGTCGGCGTACAGCTTCGGCAGCTTCAACAGGCCGTTGGCGTCCGTCGTGAGGCCGGTGAGGGTGCGCACGGTCTTGCCGTCGGCGTCCTTGAAGTAGGGGCCCTTGTCGTTCTCGGTCGTGTCGTCGGCCGACTTGACGAGGGTCGCGGTGGCCGCGACACCGTCCGCGACCGCACCCTTGTACGTGGCCTTCACCTCGACCTGGTCCGCGAACTCGCCGCCCGGCGTGCAGGTCGGCTCGGTGTCACCGGTCCGGACAAGGGTGTCGGCCTGGCGTTCGACGACCGTGGCCGAGTACTGGAGACCGGTGGTCACGCGGCCCACGACCAGGGCGCGGACGGTGAAGCCGCCGGTCTTCCGGCCGGCGACGAGCGCGGGCGCGGTGGCCTTGCCCGAGCTGTCGGTGACGACGGTCGCGACGGTCTCCCCGCCGGCGAAGGTGGTGTCCGTGTCGCCGCCGATCGCGAACCGCACACGGACCTTCGGCACGGCCTTGCCGACCTTGGTGACGGCCTTGACCACGATCTTCCGGTCGAAGGTGTCGCCCGTCTTCGCGGACAGCGTGCCGGTGCCGCCGTCCGCCAGGTGGTCGACCGTGTCGGTGGGTGTGGGGGCGGGCGGCGTCGGCTTCGTGGTGGTCCCGCCCGTCGACGGCGGGACGGGGGTGGGATGGGGGGTCGGGGTGCCCCGGCCCGGGGGCTTGGAGGTGCCGGGCCCGTGCGTCTTCCCGGGCTTCGGGCCGGGGCTCGCACCGGAGTTCTGGTCGCTGCGGTGCGCGGGCAGGGTGCCGGTACCGTCCGGGATCGAGTGGCTGCCCTTGCGGTAGTACTCGTACCAGGACAGAACGGTGTTCAGGTAGTCCTGCGAGTTGTTGTAGCTGAGTATCGCGGCGTTCATGTCGGACTGCACCGACAGGTCACGGTCTGCACGGCACAGGTAGTGCGCGGCGGCGAGAGCGGCGTCGTAGACGTTGTTGGGGTCCTTGACGCCGTCACCGTTGCCGTCGCGGCCCGCCCACGCCCAGGTGGAGGGGATGAACTGCATGGGCCCGACCGCACGGTCATAGGTGCTGTCACCGTCGTAGGCGCCGTGATCGGTGTCCTTGATGCTGGCGAACCCGTTGCCGTTCAGGACGGGGCCGAGGATCTTCGTGTACGTGGTGCCGTCCGCATCGACCCGGCCGCCGCCGGCCTGGCCGGACTCCACCTGGCCGATGGCGGCGAGGAGTTGCCAGGGCAGGTTGCAGCCCGGCTTGGAGCGCTGGAGATCCGCCGCGGCCTTCTTGTACGCGTCCAGGACGGTGGCGGGGATGCCGGCCTCCTTCGCGCCGGAAGGGCCCGTGGTGGGGGTGGAGCTCGGGTCGGGCGTCCCGGTGGGGCTGTTGAGCGGCGGCAGGTCGGTGTAGTAGCCGCCGTTGCCGGTGGCGGTGTCACCGCCACTCACGTCGCCGGTCGTCTCGGGCGTGGACTGCGCGCCGGTGGCCTGTCTGCCCTGGTCGTCGGTGGTGACCCCCGGGGCCTGGGACGCCGCCAGAGCCGCGACCGCAGCCGCGGCCACAGCGGTGGTTGCCGCCCCCTTGCGCAGCCTCCTGCCGAAACGCGCCGCCATTGAGTGAACCCCTCCCGTCGACGACCTGGTGTGTGCTGCTCTGCTGTGTCCGTGTGCTCGACCACGCACCCGCGCGGCGACCAAGTGACCCTACGACAACTTGCGTCGATCGAACACCGGTTGGTGCCCGGTTTTCACCAGTTGGTCATGTCTGCTTGGGGTGGACGCATAAACAGGGCGGGTCGCCTCACCCTTCTCATGCGTCCCTCATACTGGACGTTCGTGATCGCCGGGTGGTTGTACTCGGTCAACATCTGCGGCAGGAGGCGTCGTGCCGTTCACCCTCAGCCATGCCGCGGCCGTCCTGCCGGCCGTGCGCGGGGACGGGTCGGGACGCGGGCGACTGGTGCCCGCCGTTCTCGTCGCGGGATCGTTCGCGCCCGACATGACCTACTTCGCGGCGAGTGTGGTGTCCGGGGGCATGGAGTTCGGTACGGTCACGCACTCCTTCACGGGGGTGTTCACCGTCGATGTGCTCATCGCGTGGGCGCTGGTGGGGGTGTGGCTGGTACTGCGGGAGCCGTTGGTGGCGCTGCTGTCGCCGACGGCGCAGGGGCGGGTGGCCGCACTGGTGCGCTGCGGTACGCCGCTGCGGAAGGTGTCGTTCGCGCTGGTGGCGCGGTGGTGCGTCTCCGCGGTGCTGGGCGCGCTGACGCATGTCGTGTGGGACGCGTTCACGCATGTCGGCCGGTGGGGAGTACGGCTGGTGCCCGAGTTGGCGCAGCCCGTGGCGGGCACGCCGCTGTACACATATGTGCAGTACGGGAGTTCGGCGGTGGCGGTCGTGGTGATCGCCGTGTTCGTGGCGGTGGCGCTGCGCCGCACGCCGGCCGGTTCGTCGGCGCTGTCGGCGGTGCCGGTGCTGTCGTGGGCGGACCGGTGGCTGGCGGCGGCGGTGATCGGCGGATGCGCGGCGGCGGGGGCCGTGCAGCGGGCGTCACGGTGGTGGGCCTACTGGGGAGCCCACGCCAAAGCGTGGGAGGTCATCCCGCCGGCGTGCTTCGGCGCGGGCGCCGGCCTGGCGGTGGGGCTCGCTCTGTACGTGACGGGTGTCAGGGCCCTGCGCCGCGCGACCACGGACCCCCGGGGCGCACACCGGGAACCGAGCCGGCCGGCGTCACGCTGACCCCTCGCCCTGGCGGCTCGGTGCGGGCCGCCAGGGCGTGGTGGCTGCGAGCCGACCACTGTGCCGTCAACCCCGGCCGCACGGACCTCGTCCGGGCCGGAGGCTCGTCCGGGCCACCGGGCAACGCGGCGGCGGCGCGGCCACGGGCGGGCCGGGACGCGGGGCCCCGGGGCGATCGGCCCGCCCGTCGGCGATTGCCCGTCGGCGGTTGCCCGTCGGCGGCTAGTGCGCCGCCGACTCCCAGTCCGTCCCGTAGCCCACGGAGACGTCCAGTGGTGCCCTCAGCCGTACGGCTGCTGCCATTTCCCGGCGGACCAGTTCCTCCGTCCGCTGTCGTTCTCCCGGGGCGATCTCCAGCACGATCTCGTCGTGGACCTGGAGGAGCATCCGGGACTTCAGGTCGGCCTCACGCAGCGCCCGGTCGACGTTCAGCATCGCCATCTTGACGATGTCGGCCGCCGTGCCCTGGATGGGGGCGTTCAGGGCCATGCGTTCCGCCATCTCGCGGCGCTGGCGGTTGTCGCTGTTGAGGTCGGGCAGATAGCGGCGGCGGCCGAAGAGCGTCTCGGTGTAGCCCGTCGCCCTGGCCTCGTCCACCACGCGGCGCAGATAGTCCCGCACCCCGCCGAACCGCTCGAAGTACGTGTCCATCAGCGCCCGCGCCTCGGCCGCCTCGATGTTCAGCTGCTGGGACAGGCCGAACGCCGACAGCCCGTACGCCAGACCGTACGACATGGCCTTGATCTTGCGTCGCATCTCCGCGTCGACCGCGTCCCGGCCGACTCCGAAGACCTGGGAGGCGACCGTGGTGTGCAGGTCCTCCCCGGACGTGAACGCCTCGATCAGCCCCTCGTCCTCGGACAGGTGGGCCATCACGCGCAGCTCGATCTGGCTGTAGTCCGCGGTCATCAGGGACTCGAAGCCCTCACCGACCACGAAGCCCCGGCGGATCGCCCTGCCCTCGTCCGTGCGCACCGGGATGTTCTGCAGGTTCGGGTCCGTGGACGACAGGCGGCCCGTGGCCGCGACCGTCTGGTTGAACGTGGTGTGGATGCGGCCGTCCGTCGCGATCGTCTTGATCAGGCCCTCGACCGTCACCCGCAGCTTCGCCTGCTCACGGTGGCGCAGCATGATCACCGGCAGTTCGTTGTCCGTCTGGGTCGCCAGCCACGCCAGCGCGTCCGCGTCCGTCGTGTAGCCCGTCTTCGTCTTCTTCGTCTTGGGCAGGCCCAGCTCACCGAAGAGGACCTCCTGGAGCTGCTTGGGCGAGCCCAGGTTGAACTCGTGCCCCGCCGCCGCGTAGGCCTCCTTCACGGCCTGCTGGACGGCGCCCGCGAACATCTGCTCCATGGCCTCCAGATGCGTGCGGTCCGCGGCGATGCCGTACCGCTCCATCCGGGCCAGCAGCGCGGAGACCGGCAGCTCCATGTCGCGCAGCAGATCCGCCGCGCCGACCTCCCGCAGCTTCTCCTCGAAGGCCTGCCCGAGGTCGAGGATCGCCCGGGCCTGGATCATCAGCGCCTCGGCCTCGGCCCCCTCGTCCGTACCGAACGCAAGCTGCCCGTCCGCCGTGGCCGCGGGCGCCAGCTCACGGCCCAGGTACTCCAGCGACAGCGCGTCCAGCGCGAAGGAGCGGCGGCCCGGCTTGACCAGGTAGGCGGCGAGCGCCGTGTCCATGGTCACGCCCTGGAGGGACCAGCCGTGTTCGGGGACGACGCGCATCGTGGCCTTGGCGTTGTGCAGCACCTTCGGCCTGGCCGGGTCGGCGAGCCACTCCGCGAACGCCTTCTCGTCGGCCTCGTCCAGCTCCGCCGGGTCGAACCAGGCCGCCGCCCCGTCGGCCGCGGCGAGCGCGATCTCGGCCACCGCGCCCGTGCCCAGCGCCCACGAGTCGACCGTGGCGACACCCAGGACCTGTGCGCCGTGCTCGGCGAGCCAGGGCTTCAGCTCCCCCGAGCCGAGCACCGTGCCGTCCAGCTCGACACCGTCCGCGGTGATCGGTGTGGCCTGGGCCTCCTCGGCGCCGGGGTCGACGGCGAAGAGCCGCTCGCGCAGCGAGGGGTTCCTGATCTCCAGGGTGTCCAGGACCATGGCGACGGTCTTGCGGTCGTACGGGACGCGCTCGAGGTCCGCGACCGCCTTCGGCAGCTCCACCTGCCGCTCCAGCTCGGTGAGCCGGCGGTTCAGCTTCACCGACTCCAGGTGGTCGCGCAGGTTCTGTCCGGCCTTGCCCTTGACCTCGTCGACGCGCTCGACCAGCTCCGCGAACGAACCGAACTGGTTGATCCACTTCGCCGCCGTCTTCTCGCCGACGCCCGGGATGCCGGGCAGATTGTCCGACGGGTCGCCGCGCAGGGCCGCGAAGTCCGGGTACTGCGCCGGCGTCAGCCCGTACTTCTCGAACACCTTCTCAGGGGTGAACCGGGTCAGCTCCGAGACGCCCTTCGTCGGGTACAGCACCGTGGTGTGCTCGCTGACCAGCTGGAAGGAGTCTCGGTCGCCGGTGACGATCAGCACTTCGAAGCCCTCGGCCTCGGCCTGGGTGGCGAGCGTGGCGATCACGTCGTCCGCCTCGTACCCCTCGACCGCGAAGCGGGCGGCGTGCATGGCGTCCAGCAGCTCGCAGATCAGCTCGACCTGGCCCTTGAACTCGTCCGGGGTCTTCGAACGGTTCGCCTTGTACTCGGTGAACTCCTCGGAGCGCCAGGTCTTGCGGGAGACGTCGAACGCCACCGCGAAGTGCGTGGGCGCCTCGTCACGCAGCGTGTTGGCCAGCATCGACGCGAAGCCGTAGATCGCGTTCGTCGGCTGGCCGGTCGCGGTGGTGAAGTTCTCCGCGGGCAGCGCGAAGAACGCGCGGTAGGCCAGGGAGTGCCCGTCCATGAGCATCAGCCGGGGACGGTCGCCGCCGGTGGTCTTGTCGGTCTGCTTCGATGCTGTCTCTGCCACGCCCCCGATCCTGCCACGCCCCACTGACACTCGGCCCCGCCCGCCTGCGCCCGCGGCCGACGAGCGGACCGGGGACCGGGCGCGCCACCGGAGACCACCACCGCTCGCCGGACGTTCCGGCCATCGCCGTCGTCCGCAGCCGATACCCCGCCGTCCCCGGTCCCACCCGTCCCGATCCCGCCCGTCCCCTATGTCGGTGGCGCGTGCGAGGATGCGGAGACACAGCTCACAGGTGTATGCGAAGGGGAGGGCCGAGATGGCCAGCAAGCCGCCGACGGGCGATCCGGTTCAGGACGCGCCGCAGATCGCCGAGCCGAAGCACGCCGCGGCGGGCCTCCCGGCGATCGGGCACACCCTGCGCATCGCCCAGCAGCAGATGGGCGTCCGCCGCACCGCGCTGACCCTCCTGCGCGTCAACCAGAAGGACGGCTTCGACTGCCCCGGCTGCGCCTGGCCCGAGCCGGACCACCGGCACAGGGCCGAGTTCTGTGAGAACGGCGCGAAGGCGGTGGCCGAGGAGGCCACCCTGCGCCGGGTCACCCCCGAGTTCTTCGCCGCGCACCCGGTGACCGACCTCGCCGGCCGCAGCGGCTACTGGCTGGGCCAGCAGGGGCGCCTGACGCACCCCATGTACCTGCCGGAGGGCGCGGACCACTACGAGCCGGTCACCTGGGAGCGGGCCTTCGACATCATCGCCGAGGAGATCGCCGCCCTCGACTCCCCCGACCAGGCCGTCTTCTACACCTCCGGCCGCACCAGCAACGAGGCCGCCTTCCTCTACCAGCTGTTCGCCCGCGAGCTGGGCACCAACAACCTCCCCGACTGCTCGAACATGTGCCACGAGTCGTCCGGCTCCGCGCTCTCCGAGACGATCGGCGTCGGCAAGGGCAGCGTCCTCCTCGAGGACCTGTACAAGGCGGACCTGATCATCGTCGCCGGGCAGAACCCCGGCACGAACCATCCGCGCATGCTCTCCGCCCTGGAGAAGGCCAAGGCGAACGGCGCGCGGATCATCAGCGTCAACCCGCTGCCCGAGGCGGGTCTGGAGCGGTTCAAGAACCCGCAGACGCTCAAGGGCCTCACCGCGGGCGCCGCGCTCACCGACCTGTTCCTGCAGATCCGCATCGGCGGCGACCAGGCCCTCTTCCGTCTCCTCAACAAGCTGATCCTCGAGACGGAGGGCGCGGTCGACGAGGAGTTCGTCCGCGACCACACCCACGGCTTCGAGGAGTTCGCGAAGGCCGCCCGCGCCGCCGACTGGGACGAGACCCTGGCGGCGACGGGCCTCACGCGCGAGGAGATCGACAAGGCCCTGCGGATGGTCCTCGCCTCCCGGCGCACCATCGTGTGCTGGGCGATGGGCCTGACCCAGCACAAGCACGCGGTGCCCACCATCCGCGAGGTGGTCAACTTCCTGCTGCTGCGCGGCGACATCGGCCGCCCCGGCGCGGGGGTGTGCCCGGTGCGCGGCCACTCGAACGTGCAGGGCGACCGCACGATGGGCATCTTCGAACGGCCCGCGCCCGCTTTCCTGGACGCCCTGGAGAAGGAGTTCGGGTTCGCACCGCCGCGCGAGCACGGCTACGACGTCGTCCGGGCCATCCGCGCCCTGCGGGACGGCGAGGCGAAGGTCTTCTTCGCGATGGGCGGCAACTTCGTGTCCGCCTCCCCCGACACCGAGGTGACGGAGGCGGCCATGCGGCGCGCCCGCCTCACCGTGCATGTGTCGACGAAGCTGAACCGCTCGCACACGGTCACCGGGGCGCGCGCCCTGATCCTTCCCACCCTGGGCCGTACCGAGCGAGACCTCCAGGACAGCGGCGAGCAGTTCGTGACCGTGGAGGACTCCATGGGCATGGTCCACGCCTCCCGCGGCCGCCTGGAGCCCGCGAGCCCGCACCTGAAGTCCGAGCCGGCCATCGTGTGCCGCATGGCCCGCCGGGTGCTCGGCGCCGGCAGCAAGGTGCCGTGGGAGGAGTTCGAGAAGGACTACGCGGCCATCCGCGACCGCATCGCGCGGGTGATCCCCGGCTTCGAGGACTTCAACGCGCGCGTGGCCCGTCCGGGCGGTTTCGCGCTCCCCCACGCCCCCCGCGACGAGCGTCGCTTCCCCACCGCCACCGGCAAGGCCAACTTCACGGCGGCCCCCGTGGAGTATCCGGAGCTGCCCGAGGGGCGGCTCCTGCTGCAGACCCTGCGCTCGCACGACCAGTACAACACCACGATCTACGGCCTCGACGACCGCTACCGGGGGATCACCAACGGCCGCCGTGTCGTCCTCGTCCACCCCGAGGACGCCCGCGCGCTGGGCGTGGCGGACGGCTCGTACGTCGACCTGGTCAGCGAGTGGAGGGACGGCGTCGAGCGGCGCGCCCCCGGCTTCCGCGTCGTGCACTACCCCACCGCGCGGGGCTGCGCCGCCGCCTACTACCCGGAGACCAACGTGCTGGTCCCGCTGGACGCCACCGCGGACACGAGCAACACCCCCGCCAGCAAGTCCGTGGTGGTCCGCCTGGAACAATCGGCGACCGACTGAGCGTTTGCTCAGCCACAGTCGAGTCACCGAACACCACGAACGGAGCCGTGCCTCATGGGCGAGCAGCACACCGTGAAGTTCCCCCAGGAAGTCGTCGACGAGTACGCCGCGCTCGGCGTCGACCTGCCCGCCCTCTTCTCCGCCGGTCACCTCGGCACACGGATGGGCGTCCAGATCGTGGAGGCGTCCGCGGAGCGCGTCGTCGGCACCATGCCGGTGGAGGGCAACACCCAGCCGTACGGGCTGCTGCACGGCGGCGCCTCCGCCGTCCTCGCCGAGACCCTCGGCTCCGTCGGCGCCATGCTGCACGGCGGCAGCTCCAAGATCGCTGTCGGTGTGGACCTGAACTGCACCCACCACCGCGGGGTGCGCTCGGGCCTGGTCACCGGCGTGGCCACCCCCGTCCACCGGGGCCGCTCCACCGCGACGTACGAAATCGTGATCAGCGACGAGCACGGCAAGCGCGTGTGCACCGCCCGCCTCACCTGCCTGCTGCGCGAGGTACGGCCCGGCGACGAGGCGCACCTGCGCACGGGGGACTGAGCGCAACAAGCCCGCGCCGCACCGCCGTTGCCCCCTGGCACCCGGCGGCTTAGCGTCATGACATGACAACGGGAGGAGCGCCCCGGCCGGGGCCGGCGGCGCTCGTACTCTGGCTCGGACTGGCGCTCCTGGCGGGCGGGGCGGCGACCGGTTGCGGCCATTCCGGCTCCGGCGGGGCGACGGGCACCGAGCGGCCCGTCTCCGCCTCGGCATCCCCACGGGCCACGCCTCCGCAGGAGTTGTGCACCCGGGTCGTCACCTACTGGTCGCGCAAGGTGCTGGACTCCCGGACGTACGGGGACTACCAGAGCATGGGGCTGTCCGACGGGCAGTACGACATCCTGCGGAGGGCCGTGAGCGCGGCGCGGGCCGAGAAGAGGCGTCACGGCGCCCGCGCGGCGGACGAGTTGATCGACCGCATGGCCCGCGAGGGCTGCGCCGACTGGTACCGCACCGGCGGGCCGAGCAACGGCCCGTGGAAGTGAGCGGTTCCCGACCCCCGCCGAGCGCGCACGGATCCACACAGGACGGCCCCGGCCCCTCGGCTCCCCGCACGGCAGAGCCTCACCCCGCCCGGGCCTGACGAACAGCCACCCCGGACCCGGCCGTGCGCTCCCCCGACAGGCGGCCGGTCACCGGTCACGCGGCCCTCATCGCCCGCCCCACGCCTCCGCACACTCGGCCGCGGCACCCCTTTGCGCACAAAAGGGGTTCCCGTCCGCAGGATCGTCGTCCCCGTGCGTGTGACCGAATACGGAGAAGTGCCACGGAACGCCGGATTCCCTTTCCTGAATGTAACTCTACGTAATGTAGATGTAATGCACGCGCAAAGCAGCACACCCCGTTCACGCTATGTACACGACCCCCGGGCGACCTTGGAAGTAGCCTGTAGCAACGATTTCGAGTAATCAGCAAAACCGCCGACACACCTGAATCCACAGGCGCGCGTCCTGCAGGTTCTCACTATGCGGACCGGGCGAATCGGCCTGAATTTCACTGTTCAGCCCTCTCAGTACCGCTCTGCATTACCTGGTGTCATAACAAGAGCGTCACAGCATTGGTCAGACTCTCCTCCACGTTCCCCACACACGCTTAGAGTCACCGCCAGTCACCGCGCCGCCGGATTCGAAGTTACTTCGGTCAGCGCTCGACTCGGCTGACTCCACGGGGAGTCACCGTGCCAGGGAAAGGACCTCATCCGTGCGTCAACGTTCGCTCATAGCCATCACCGCCGCGCTCGCGGCGGGATCGCTGACCCTCACCGCCTGCGGGTCGCGTGACAACAACGGCAGCGGTGGGGGCAGCGGCAAGACCACTGTCGTGATCGGCGTCGACGCCCCGCTGACGGGCGACCTCTCCGCCCTCGGCCTCGGCATCCGCAACTCCGCCGACCTGGCCGTGAAGACGGCCAACAAGCAGGGATACGTCAAGGGCATCGAGTTCAAACTCGAACCCCTCGACGACCAGGCACAGCCCTCCGTCGGCCAGGCCAACGCCCAGAAGTTCATCAGCGACAGCAAGGTCCTCGGCGTCGTCGGCCCCCTGAACTCCAGCGTCTCCCAGTCGATGCAGAAGCCGTTCAACGACGCCGGCCTGGTCCAGATCTCCCCCGCCAACACCGGCACGGAACTCACCCAGGGCGACGGCTGGAAGACCGGCCACTCGGTCCGCCAGTTCAAGACGTTCTTCCGCACCGCCACCACCGACGAGGTCCAGGGCGCCTTCGCCGCCGAGTACCTCTACTCCAAGGCCGGCAAGAAGAAGGTCTACCTGATCGACGACCAGAAGACCTACGGCGCCGGCCTCGCCGCCTCCTTCAAGACCAACTTCACCAAGCTCGGCGGAAAGATCGTCGGCAGCGACCACGTCAACCCCGACGACCGCGACTTCAACGCCGTCGTCGCCAAGGTCAAGCAGACCGGCGCCGAAGCCCTCTACTACGGCGGCGAGTACCCGGCCGCCGCCCCGCTGAGCCAGCAGCTCAAGGACAGCGGCACCAACATCCCGCTCATGGGCGGCGACGGCATCTACTCCGGCGAATACCCCAAGCTCAACAAGAAGGCCGAAGGCGACCTCGCCACCTCCGTCGGCAAGCCCGTCGAACAGCTCCCCTCCGCCAAGGAGTTCATCGCGAACTACAAGGCCGCGGGCTACAAGGACGCCTACGAGGCCTACGGCGGCCTCACCTACGACGCCACCTGGGCCATCATCGAAGCCGTCAAGACGGCCGTCGACGGCAACAGCGGCAAGCTCCCCTCCGACGGCCGCAAGGCAGTCCTCGACGCCATGTCCAAGGTCAAGTTCGACGGCGTCACCGGCACCATCTCCTTCGACGAGTTCGGTGACACCACCAACACGCTGATGACGGCGTACAAGATCAAGAACAACGCGTGGGTGCCCGAGTACAGCGCCTCACCGAAGCTGAGCTGAGCAGGGGACCGAACAGAAAGCGCACTCCCCCTCACACATTGATCCAGGCCGGGGGGGGGGGGGGGGGGACCAAACACCCCCCGCGGGGCAGCGCGCCCAACGACCCCCAACGACAGCATGGTGAACGAAAAACACGCCCAACACAGCAACAGGGGCCCCACCCTGGCGCAC
>NZ_JBVHTR010000004.1:27113-44133 GCF_055565775.1 Streptomyces sp. NPDC028331
CTGTGTGGCTCCCCCCCCACCCGGCAGTCTCGACCACCACCCCCCCCCCCCCCCCCCCCCCCCCCCCCCCCCCCCCCCCCCCCCCCCCCCCCCCCCCCCCCCCCCCCCCCCCCCCCGGCGCCGTATCCGAACCACTCCACGGAGGCCCTGCGGTGAACGAACTGCCGCAACAGCTGGCCAATGGACTCATCCTCGGCGCGATGTACGGACTCATCGCGATCGGCTACACGATGGTCTACGGCATCGTCCAGCTCATCAACTTCGCCCACGGCGAGATCTTCATGGTCGGGGGCTTCGGGGCCCTCACCGTCTACCTGTGGCTCCCCGCCGGCTTCCCGCTCGGCGCAGCAGTCCCCCTCATGATCATCGGCGGCATCATCGTCTCCGTCGCCGTCGCCACCGCCGCCGAACGCTTCGCCTACCGGCCCCTGCGCGGCGCACCACGACTCGCCCCACTCATCACCGCCATCGGACTGTCCATCGTCCTGCAGCAGATCGTGTGGAAGTGGTACCCCAACGCCAAGAAGGACCACCCCTTCCCCCAGTTCTCAGGCGGACCCATCGACGTCCTCGGCGCCAACATCCAGCGCGGCGACCTCTTCGTCCTCATCGCCGCCCCCGTCTGCATGGTCGCCCTCGGACTCTTCGTCACCAAAACCCGCTCCGGCCGCGGCATGCAGGCCACCGCGCAAGACCCCGACACGGCCAAACTCATGGGCATCAACACCGACCGCATCATCGTCATGGCCTTCGCCATCGGCGCGGCATTCGCCGCCATCGCCGCCGTCGCCTACGGCCTCAAGAACGGCCAGGTCGGCTTCCGCATGGGCTTCCTCATGGGCCTCAAAGCCTTCACCGCCGCCGTACTCGGCGGCATCGGCAACATCTACGGCGCCATGCTCGGCGGCCTCGTCCTCGGAGTCGCCGAATCCCTCGCCACCGGCTACATCGGCGACATCCCCGGCATGAACCTCTTCGGCGGCGGCGCCTGGAAAGACGTCTGGGCCTTCGCCCTCCTCATCCTCGTCCTGCTGTTCAGGCCCCAAGGCCTGCTCGGCGAACGCGTCGCGGACCGGGCGTGATACCCATGACCACAAACACCACCAACGGCACCGCCACGGACACCACCACGTCCCCCGGCACCGAACCCACCCCCCTCATCCCCCTGCCCACCGCCGCCGCGCGCGCCACCACCATCGCCGGCTCCGCCATCGCCCTCGCCGGCACCTTCCTCGCCTGGACATGGACCGAGGACTTCCCCGGCAACCTCACCATCCCCGGCTACCCCGGCGGACTCCAAGTCCTCACCCTCCTCGGCGCCGCACTCACCGCGCTCTTCGCCCTCTCCGGCTACCGCATCCGCGGCCTCACCTGGCTCACCCCCGGCGGCACCAACAGCCCCGTACGACTCCTCGCCCTAGGCGTCCTCGGCACCACCGGCTACACCATCGGCGCCATCTCCTACGAACTCGGCGGCCTCGTCAACCTCGAACCCGGCGCCTGGGTCTCCGGCACCGGAGCCCTCCTCGCCGTCATCGGCGCCCTCGGCCTCCCCGCCGACCAGCCCTACGAAAACGACGACACCCCCGGCCCCTGGGGCAGGATCCGACACTCCCTCAGCGCCCCCGAACCCCGCCGCGCCAAGGAACTCCCCGCCTGGGCCGAGATCCTGACCATCGCCGCCGGCTTCGGCATCGGCCTGTACGTCTTCTCCTACGGCATCGGCACCGAATACTCCGAACTCTTCATCGGATTCCTCATCATCGCCGGCTTCGGCTTCACCGCCGTGGCCCGCGCCGGCCTCATCAAGCGGCTCTCGGCCCTCACCGCCAAACACCGCAACATCACCATGACCGCCGCCTTCGTCGCCGCGATCTGCTTCCCCTTCACCCAGAGCAACGACCAGTACGCCCTCATCGGCGCCAACATCCTCATCTTCGCCACCGTCGCCCTCGGCCTCAACGTGGTCGTCGGCCTCGCCGGCCTCCTCGACCTCGGCTACGTCGCCTTCCTCGGCGTCGGCGCCTACACCGCCGCCCTGGTCTCCGGCTCACCCCAATCCACCATCGGCGTCCACTTCCCCTTCTGGGCAGCCGTCCTCGCCGGCGCCGCCGCCTCACTCGTCTTCGGCGTCGTCATCGGCGCCCCCACCCTGCGGCTCCGCGGCGACTACCTCGCCATCGTCACCCTCGGATTCGGTGAAATCTTCCGCATCACCATGAACAACCTCAACGGGAACAGCGGACCCGACGTCACCAACGGATCCAACGGCATCCCCAACATCCCCGACCTCGAACTGTTCGGCTTCAACCTCGGACTCCCCCACAACGTCCTCGGCACCGAACTCACCCGATCCGGCAACTACTACCTGCTGATGCTGCTGTTCACGGCCATCGTCGTGCTCGTCTTCCGCCGCAGCGCCGAATCCCGCATCGGCCGCGCCTGGGTCGCCATCCGCGAAGATGAAACCGCCGCCACCGCCATGGGCATCAACGGCTTCCGCCTCAAACTCCTCGCCTTCGCACTCGGCGCCTCCCTCGCCGGACTCGCCGGCACCGTCCAAGCCCACGTCTCCTACAGCATCACCCCCGAGCAATACCAGTTCGCCGGCTCCGTCCCCCCCAACTCCGCCTTCCTCCTCGCCGCCGTCATCCTCGGCGGCATGGGAACCATCAGCGGCCCCCTCATCGGCGCCGCACTCCTCTACCTCATCCCGGCCAAGCTCCAGTTCATGCAGGAATACCAACTGCTCCTCTTCGGCTTCGCGCTCATGCTCCTCATGCGCTTCCGACCCGAAGGCCTCGTCGCCGACCGCAGGAAACAACTCGAATTCCACGAGACCGGACAGCTCGACATACCCGAGGACCAGCCACTGCCCGACAACGCCACCGGCGTCGCCAAGGCAGGAGCGTGACCACCATGACCACCACCACAACCACCACCCAGACGGTGCTCGACGCATCCGGCGTCACCATGCGCTTCGGCGGCCTCACCGCCGTACGCAACGTCGACCTCACCGTCGGCAGCGGAGAAATCGTCGGACTCATCGGCCCCAACGGCGCCGGAAAGACCACCTTCTTCAACTGCCTCACCGGCCTCTACGTACCAACCGAAGGCAAGGTCCAGTACAAAGGCACCGTCCTGCCGCCCAAACCCCATCTCGTCACCCAGGCCGGCATCGCCCGCACATTCCAGAACATCCGGCTCTTCGCCAACATGACCGTCCTGGAAAACGTCCTCGTCGGCCGACACACCCGCACCAAAGAAGGCCTCTGGTCGGCACTCCTACGCCTCCCCGCCTTCAAGAAAGCCGAAGAAGCATCCCGCGAACGCGCCATGGAACTCCTCGAGTTCACCGGCCTCGCCGCCAAGGCCGACCACCTCGCCCGCAACCTCCCCTACGGCGAACAACGCAAACTCGAAATCGCCCGCGCCCTCGCCAGCGAACCCGGCCTGCTGCTCCTCGACGAACCCACAGCCGGCATGAACCCCCAGGAAACGCGAGCCACCGAGGAACTGGTCTTCGCCATCCGCGACAAAGGCATCGCCGTGCTCGTCATCGAACACGACATCCGGTTCATCATGAACCTCTGCGACCGCGTCGCCGTCCTCGTCCAAGGCGAAAAGATCGTCGAAGGCCCCGCGGAAGTCGTCCAGGCCGACGAACGCGTCATCGCCGCCTACCTCGGCACCCCCTTCGAAGGCGCCCCCGGCACCGAGGAAGCCGCCGAGGTCGAAGCCGCCGAGGCGAACAGCACCACAGAAGGGCACGCCAAGTGACCGCACTGCTCGAGGTCGAGGACCTCAGGGTCGCCTACGGCAAGATCGAAGCCGTAAAAGGCATCTCGTTCAAGGTCGACGCAGGCGAAGTCGTCACCCTGATCGGCACCAACGGCGCCGGCAAGACCACCACCCTGCGTACCCTCTCCGGCCTCCTCCAGCCCGCAGGCGGCCAGATCAAATTCGACGGCAAGTCACTCAAGAAGATCCCCGCCCACAAGATCGTCTCGCTCGGCCTGGCCCACTCCCCCGAAGGCCGGCACATCTTCCCCCGCATGACGATCGAGGACAACCTCCGCCTCGGCGCCTTCCTCCGCAACGACAAGGAAGGCATCGAAAAGGACATCCAGCGCGCCTACGACCTCTTCCCCATCCTCGGAGAACGCAGAAAACAGGCCGCAGGCACCCTCTCCGGCGGCGAACAACAAATGCTCGCCATGGGACGCGCCCTCATGTCCCAGCCCAAACTGCTCATGCTCGACGAACCCTCCATGGGCCTCTCCCCGATCATGATGCAGAAGATCATGGCAACCATCCAGGAACTCAAAGCCCAGGGCACCACCATCCTGCTCATCGAGCAGAACGCCCAGGCAGCCCTCTCCCTCGCCGACCACGGCCACGTCATGGAAGTCGGCAAGATCGTCCTCTCCGGAACCGGACAGGACCTCCTGCACGACGAATCGGTCCGGAAGGCATACCTCGGCGAAGACTGAGCACACACTTCCGGCTACGCACCTACGAAGAGGCCCGCACCCCGTGACCACGGGATGCGGGCCTCTCGACGGTCCCGGGCGGCATCAGCCCTTGGCGGCCTTCTTCTCCTCCGCGTCCTGAATCACGGCCTCCGCCACCTGCTGCATCGACATACGACGATCCATCGACGTCTTCTGAATCCACCGGAACGCGGCCGGCTCCGTCAGCCCGTACTCCGTCTGAAGGATCGACTTCGCCCGGTCCACCAGCTTCCGCGTCTCCAGCCGCTGCGTGAGGTCCGCGACCTCCTTCTCCAGCTCCTTCAACTCCGTGAACCGCGAAACAGCCATCTCGATGGCCGGAACCACATCGCTCTTGCTGAACGGCTTCACCAGATACGCCATCGCACCCGCGTCCCGCGCCCGCTCCACCAGATCACGCTGCGAGAACGCGGTCAGCATCAGCACCGGCGCGATACGCTCCTCGGCGATCTTCTCAGCCGCCGAGATACCGTCCAGCTTCGGCATCTTCACATCGAGAATCACCAGGTCGGGCCGGTGCTCCCGAGCCAGCTCGATGGCCTGCTCACCATCGCCGGCCTCACCGACGACCGTGTAGCCCTCCTCCTCGAGCATCTCTTTGAGGTCGAGCCGGATGAGCGCCTCGTCCTCGGCGATGACGACACGGGTCGTCAGCGGAGGCACATGCGACTTGTCGTCGTCGGCAACGGGCTGGGGCGACTCGGGGGCGGTCACTCGGGCTCCTTGGTCCAGGGCAGGCAGGTACTGCTCCCAGAAGCCTACCTAGCTGCGGTAAGGTGGTGACCCGAGGGGGCGCCCTTCCCCTTAGTTTCTAAGGCCCCAGTACTCCAACTGGTTAGAGAGGCCGCTCTCAAACAGCGGACAGTGTGGGTTCGAATCCCACCTGGGGCACTTTTCCTTCGATTCGACGGTCGGCCGCACCCATATGGCGGAGGTTCACGTTCTCGTGAACCTCCGGGTTTGTTGCGCAACGTCACGGCCAGTCGCAGAGAGTGGCCCCATGTACGACATGGGTACACGCAAGCGAGCGCTCGCACTGGTGGCACAGGGCCGCAGTCTGAATTCCGTCAGCAGGCAGATGGGGATATCCCGGTACGCGATCCGCTCCTGGCAGACACGTATCGAGCCCGTCGAGCGCGTGGGCAAGCGCTGCCCCCGATGCCAGAAGGTCCCCGATCTGCCTCAGGACCCAGCCGCCTACGGCTATCTTCTCGGCCTCTACCTCGGCGACGGCTGCATCAACGCCCATCACAGAGGCGTCTACTTCATGCGCGTCGTCCTGGACAACGCCTGGCCGGGCATCATCGACGCGTGCGAGGTGGCCATGCGCGCCGTGCGCCCGGACAACAGCGTCTTCCGAGACGCCCTCGGCAAGGTGGGCGTCGAATGGACCACCCTCGCTCGCGGCAACGACCCGTTCAACATCTCCATCGCCCGCAAAGCCTCCGTAGCCCTCCTCGACGCCCACGTAGGCCCCAAATACTGACCCCCTACTTCGGGCTGTCGTCCTCGCCGATGTGGTGGACCCGGACCATGTTCGTGGAGCCCGACACCCCGGGCGGTGAGCCCGCCGTGATCACCACCACGTCGCCCTTCCGGCAGCGGCCGTACTTCAGCAGCAGTTCGTCCACCTGGTCGACCATCGCGTCCGTGGAGTCCACGTGCGGACCCAGGAACGTCTCCACGCCCCAGGTGAGGTTGAGCTGCGAGCGTGTCGCCGGCTCGGGGGTGAAGGCGAGGAGCGGGATCGGGGAGCGGTAGCGGGAGAGGCGGCGGGCGGTGTCGCCGGACTGGGTGAAGGCGACGAGGAATTTCGCGCCGAGGAAGTCGCCGATCTCCGCTGCCGCGCGGGCGACGGCGCCACCTTGTGTGCGGGGTTTGTTGCTTTCGGTGAGGGGCGGCAGGCCCTTGGCGAGGAGGTCCTCTTCCGCGGCCTCGACGATGCGGGCCATGGTCCTGACCGTTTCGATGGGGTGGTTGCCGACGCTGGTCTCGCCGGAGAGCATCACGGCGTCCGTGCCGTCGATGACGGCGTTCGCGACGTCGCTGGCCTCCGCCCTGGTGGGGCGCGAGTTCTCGATCATCGAGTCGAGCATCTGTGTGGCGACGATGACGGGTTTCGCGTTCCGCTTGGCGAGTTTGATGGCGCGCTTTTGGACGATCGGGACCTGTTCGAGTGGCATTTCCACGCCGAGGTCTCCGCGGGCGACCATGATTCCGTCGAAGGCGGCGACGATGTCGTCGATGTTCTCGACGGCCTGCGGTTTTTCGACCTTGGCGATGACGGGGAGGCGGCGGTTTTCTTCGTCCATGATGCGATGGACGTCCTTGATGTCGCGGCCGCTGCGGACGAAGGAGAGGGCGATGACGTCGAAGCCGGTGCGCAGGGCCCAGCGGAGGTCGTCTTCGTCTTTCTTGGAGAGTGCGGGGACGGAGACGGCGACTCCTGGGAGGTTGAGTCCCTTGTGGTCGGAGATGACGCCGCCTTCGACGACGGTGGTGTGGACGCGGGGGCCGTCGACGTCGGTGACCTGGAGGCAGACCTTGCCGTCGTCGACGAGGATGCGTTCGCCGGGGGTGACGTCGGTGGCGAGGCCGGCGTAGGTGGTTCCGCAGGTCTGGCGGTCTCCTTCGACGCCTTCTTCGACGGTGATGGTGAAGGTGTCTCCGCGTTCAAGGAGTACGGGGCCTTCGGTGAAGCGGCCGAGTCGGATCTTCGGGCCCTGAAGGTCGGCGAGGATTCCGACACTGCGGCCGGTTTCGTCGGCGGCCTTTCGTACGCGTTGGTAGCGCTCCTCGTGTTCGGCGTAGGTGCCGTGGCTGAGGTTGAAGCGGGCTACGTCCATTCCGGCTTCGACCAGTGTCTTGATCTGGTCGTATGAGTCGGTGGCGGGGCCCAGAGTGCAGACGATCTTTGCTCGGCGCATGGTGTGAGCCTATGACTTACCGGCCGGTAGAGAATTGGTCGTGCGTGACTACTCAACAACCTTTAAGTGAAGCCTTGCCATCAAGTGTTGAATTGTGCAGCGGCCCGCTCCGATGAGCGTCAGGGCGAATTGCCGCGGCATATTCAGTGTTGTCGGCGGCGAGGGGGCTGCCGGGCGGGTGCTTGCCCGGGGAGCTTGGGGTGGGCGGCGTCGGCGCGGGGTTTTCGCGTCGGTGCCGCCTGGTTTTTCGGTCTTCTACCGTTCGTCGACGAGCGGGGTGAGGATCTGGGGCCGTCGGGTGGGTGGGATGCGGTCGGGTTGCTGGAGTCCGAAGGTGGTGAAGGCGGTTCGGCGGGGCAGTGGGTAGGGCTCTTTGCCGGTGAGCGAGTTGAGGATGGTGGCGCTGCGCCAGGCGGCGAGGCCGAGGTCGGGGGTGCCGACGCCGTGGGTGTGGAGTTCGGCGTTCTGGACGTAGACGTGTCCGGTGACGGTGGGGTCGAGGGTCATGCGGAAGTGGTCGTCGATGCGGGGGCGGCCGCGGGCGTCGCGGCGGAGGTAGGGGTCGAGTCCGGCGAGGAGGCGGCCGAGGGGGCGTTCGCGGTAGCCGGTGGCGAGGACGACGGCGTCGGTGGTGAGGCGGGTGCGGGTGTTCTGCTGGGTGTGTTCGAGGTGGAGTTCGATCCGTGTGGTGCCGACGCGGCCGGCGGTGCGGACGCGGACTGCGGGGGTGAGGACGGTGTCGGGCCAGCCGCCGTGGAGGGTGCGTCGGTAGAGCTCGTCGTGGATGGCGGCGATGGTGCCGGCGTCGATGCCCTTGTGGAGTTGCCATTGGGCGGAGACGAGGCGGTCGCGTACGGGTTCGGCGAGGGCGTGGAAGTAGCGGGTGTAGTCGGGGGTGAAGTGTTCGAGGCCGAGCTTGGAGTACTCCATGGGGGCGAAGGCTTCGGTGCGGCCGATCCAGTGGATCTTCTCCCGGCCGGCGGGGCGGTGGCGCAGCAGGTCGAGGAAGACTTCGGCGCCCGACTGGCCGGCGCCGATGACGGTGATGTGGTCGGCGGTGAGGATGGTGTCGCGGTGCCGGAGGTAGTCGGCGGCGTGGATGACGGGGACGCCGGGGGCTTTGGCGAGGGGTTGGAGGGGTTCGGGTACGTGGGGTTCGGTGCCGATGCCGAGGACGATGTTGCGGGTGTGGGTGCGGCCGAGGGCGTGGGCTCGGCCGTCCGTGTCGAGTTGGGTGTAGTCGACTTCGAAGAGGTCGGTTTCGGGGTTCCAGCGGACGGCGTCGACCTGGTGGCCGAAGTGGAGTCCGGGGAGGTTGCCTGCGACCCAGCGGCAGTAGGCGTCGTATTCGGCGCGCTGGATGTGGAAGCGCTCGGCGAAGTAGAAGGGGAAGAGGCGGTCGCGGGTCTTGAGGTAGTTGAGGAAGGACCAGCGGCTGGTGGGGTCGGCGAGGGTCACCAGGTCGGCGAGGAAGGGGACTTGGAGGGTGGCGCCGTCGATGAGGAGGCCGGGGTGCCAGTCGAAGCCGGGGCGTTGTTCGTAGAAGGCGGTGTCGAGTTCGGCGAGGGGGTGGGCGAGGGCGGCGAGGGAGAGGTTGAACGGGCCGATGCCAATGCCGACGAGGTCGCGGGGTGCGTCGGGTTCGTGGTGGGTGGGGGTGGTCATCGGGGCGTGCTTCCTTCCACCAGGTTCAGGAGTGCGGCCAGGTCGCCGGGCCGGGTGTGGGGGTTGAGGAGGGTGGCTTTGAGCCAGAGGCGGCCGTCGAGGCGGGCGCGGCCGAGGACGGCGCGTCCGTCGTTCAGGAGGGTGCGGCGGACGGTGGCGACGGTGTCGTCGGTTGCTCCGGTGGGCCGGAACAGGACGGTGCTGATGGTGGGTGGGGCGTGCAGTTCGAAGGCGGGGTGGGCGGCCAGGAGGTCGGCGAAGTCGTGTGCGCGGGCGCAGACCTCGTCGACGAGGGTGCCGAGTCCGGTGCGGCCGAGTGTCTTGAGGGTGGTGGCGATTTTGAGGATGTCGGGGCGTCGGGTGGTGCGCAGTGAGCGTCCGAGGAGGTCGGGCAGGCCGGCGTCGGTGTCGTCGTCGGCGTTGAGGTAGTCGGCGTGGTGGTGGAGGGCGTGCAGGTCGTGGGGGTCGCGGACGGCGAGGAGTCCGGCGGCGACCGGTTGCCAGCCGAGTTTGTGCAGGTCGAGGGTGACGGTGTGGGCGCGTTGGAGGCCGGTGAGGAGGGCGCGGTGGCGGTCGCTGAAGAGGAGTCCGCCTCCGTAGGCGGCGTCGATGTGGAGGCGGGCGCCGTGGGTGGCGCTGAGGTCGGCGAGGGCGGGCAGGGGGTCGATGAGGCCGGCGTCGGTGGTGCCGGCGGTGGCGGCGACGAGGTGGGGGCCGGGGCGGTCGGTGAGGGCGGTGTGGAGGGTGGCGGGGTCGAGGGTGCCGCGTGGGGTGGGTAGGACGAGGGGTTCGGGGAGTGCGAGGAGCCAGGCGGCGCGGGTGAGGGAGTGGTGGGCGTTGGCTCCGCAGACGAGGCGGACGGGGCCGTGGGTTTCGCGGGCGAGGAGGAGGGCGAGCTGGTTGGCTTCGGTGCCGCCGGTGGTGACGAGGGCGGTGGCGTTTTCCGCTGGTGGGGCGGGTGTGTCGCCGTAGATCTCTTGGGCGAGTGCCTGGGTAACGAGTGTTTCGAGTTCGGAGGCGGCGGGGGCCTGGTCCCAGGAGTCGAGGGAGGGGTTGAGGGTCGAGGCGGCGAGGTCGGCGGCGGTGGCGACGGCCAGGGGTGGGCAGTGCAGGTGGGCCGTGCACAGCGGGTCGGCGGGGTCGGCGGCGCCCGCGGCGAGGGTGTGTACCAGGGTTCGGAGGGCGTCCGGGTCGCCTTTGTCGGGCAGGACGTCGCCGAGGGCTTCGCGTACCCGGGCGGCGACCGTGGCGGGGCCGCCCGGGGGCAGGGGGCCGCCGCGTGCTCGTGCGCCCTCTTGCAGGGCGTCGAGGACGGTGGCGAGCAACGGCCGCAGGGCGCTCGGTCCGTCGGGTCCTGAGGCGAGGGGCGGCAAGCTCATGGGATGTCCTCCCGGGGCGCGCGGCAAGGGTAGTCAGGCCTGGCGGCAAGGGTGTTCGACACGCCCGAAGAGGACAACGATCAGACCTGAAAGGAGGTACTGCCCCGGGGAGGTGAGGAAGCGGCAGGGGGGTGGGGGTGGCGTGTGGGGCGCCTGGTCGGCGCCCGGCGGTGGGCCGGGCGCCGGTCTGCCGGTCGGGTCATGCCTGGCGGATGCGCAGGGCCCGGGCGAGGTCGTCGAGTTCGTCGACGAGACGGCGGCGCAGGGCGGGGGTGGGGTCTGCTTCGCGCAGGCACTGTTCGCCGCGGTGCAGGGTGTCCTCGCTGACGGAGTGGCGGGGGAACGCCCAGCGGCCGGCGGCGGTGGCGATGGCGGGGCCGCGGCGGGCGGCGACGGCGGGCGCGTCGGTCCAGTAGCGGTCGACGTACTCCTCGAGGAGGTCGGCCTGTTCGGGCTGCCAGAAGCCCTGGGCGGTGGCTGTGAACAGGTAGTTGGACAGGTCGGCCTGGTCGCCGGTGGTGAACATGGCCTGCCAGGCGCGTCGCTTGGCGTCCTCGTCGGGCAGGGCGGCGCGGCAGCGGGCGGCGCCTTCCTGGCCGGTGGCGCTGGGGTCGCGGGCGAGTTCGTCGGCGATCGCGGTCTCGTCGACGGCGCCGAGGACGGCGAGGCGGCCGAGGATGCGCCAGCGCAGTTCGGGGTCGAGTTCGGGTCCGCCGGGTACGGTGCCGTCGGCGAGCCAGGCGGCGATGGTGTCGGGGTGGGCGGCGGCGTCGATGAAGTGGCGCACGGCGATCAGGCGCAGTCCGGGGTTGTCGCCGTCCTCGGTGCGGCGGATGAGGTCGCGGCACAGTCCGGTGAGGGTGGCGAGGGCGGCGGGCCGCTGCGTGGCGGGCAGGTAGCGGTCGGCGATGTGGCCGGAGGCGAACGCGAGGACGCCTTCGACGAGGGCCAGGTCGCTCTCGTGGGGCAGGTGGGTGCGGGCGGTGTCCAGGTAGCTGGTGGCGGGCAGGTGGCCGTCGCGGACGGCGTCGCGCAGGGCGTTCCACACGACGGCGCGGCTGAGCGGCTGGGGCAGCCCGGCGAGAGCGCGGTGGACGGTTTCGAAGGATGAGGGGTCGAAGCGGATCTTGGCGTAGGTGAGGTCGCCGTCGTTGAGCAGGAGCAGGTCGGGGCGCTTGCCGAGGGGTTGGGGCGCGGCCTGCGGGATGTCGAGGTCGAGGCGTTCGCGCGGGGTGAGGGCGCCGTCGTCGGCGATGTGGTGGTCGTAGAGGCCGACGTTGATGCGGTGGGGTCGGCTGCCGTCGTGGTCGACGGTGAGCGTGTAGGTGCCGTCGTCGGCCTGGGTGAGGTGCGGGGTGAGGGTGTCGACGCCGGTGGTGCGCAGCCAGGCGTCGGCCCAGGCGTGTACGTCGCGGTCGGTGGCGCTCGCCAGGGAGTCGATGAAGTCGGCGAGGGTGGCGTTGCCGAAGCGGTGGCGGGCGAAGTGGGTGTTGATGCCGGTGAGGAAGTCCTTCTCGCCGAGCCAGGCCACGAGTTGCCGGAGTGCGGAGGCGCCCTTGGCGTAGGAGATGCCGTCGAAGTTGAGGAGTGCGGAGGCGGTGTCGTCGACTGCTTCGGGGGCGACGGGGTGGGTGGAGGGGCGCTGGTCGGCGTCGTATCCCCAGGCCTTGCGGGCGACGCCGAAGTCGGTCCAGGTGTCGGTGAAGCGGGTGGCTTCGGTGAGGGTCTGGTAGCCCATGTACTCGGCGAAGGACTCGTTCAGCCAGATGTCGTCCCACCAGCGCAGGGTGACGAGGTCGCCGAACCACATGTGGGCCATCTCGTGGGCGATGACCATGGCGCGGGTCTGGCGCTGGGTGTCGGTGACGGCGGAGCGGTAGACGAACTCGTCGCGGAAGGTGACGAGGCCGGGGTTCTCCATGGCTCCGGCGTTGAACTCGGGGACGAACGCCTGGTCGTAGGAGTCGAAGGGGTAGGGCTCCTCGAACTTCTCGTGGTAGCGGTCGAAGCACTGGCGGGTGATGTCGAACAGTTCGTCGGCGTCGGCGTCGAGGTGGGGTGCGAGGGAGCGGCGGCAGTGGATGCCGAAGGGCAGTCCGCGGTGTTCGGTGGTGACGGAGTGCCAGGGTCCGGCGGCGACGGCGACCAGGTAGGTGGAGATGAGGGGGGTGGTGGCGGCGCGCCAGAGGCCGTCGCCCTCGTGGGTGGTGATGCCGTTGGCGAGGACGGTCCAGCCCTCGGGTGCCTTGACTGTCAGGTCGAAGACGGCCTTGAGGTCGGGCTGGTCGAAGGCGGCGAAGACGCGCTGGACGTCGTCCAGGAAGAGCTGGGTGTAGACGTATGTCTCGCCGTCGGTGGGGTCGGTGAAGCGGTGCATGCCCTCGCCGGTGCGGGAGTAGCGCATGACGGCGTCGATGCGCAGTTCGTGCTCGCCGGCGGGGAGGTCCTTCAGGGGCAGCCGGCTCTCGACGAGGGTGGCGGGGTCGAGGGGTTGTCCGTCCAGGGTGGCGGAGCGCAGCTCGGCGGGCTTGAGTTCGACGAAGGTGTCCCCGGCCGCGCGGGCGGTGAAGCCGATGACGGTACGGGAGTCGAAGGTCTCGTCGCCGCCGGTGAGGTCGAGGGAGATCGCATAGCGGTGGACGTCGAGGAGCCGGGCACGGGTCTGCGCTTCGTCGCGCGTCAGTACGGACATGGGGGACATGCTGCCTGATGCCGTTGACCGGGCACAGGGGCGGTCCGGTACGCGCTCTATGTCCGTCCGTCGTCGCGTGCGCTGGTGGGTGCGCGGGGCGGCTGGGCGGTGTGGTCGTCGCGCTGGCCCGGAAGACGGGGTTCCGGGTGTGGCAGGGCGCGCGCGGGGGGCGCGGTGCCTTCCTTGAGCCGGGCGCGCAGGGCGCGGACCTCCTGTTCGAGTGTCCGGGAGCGCTGGTGGGCGTTGTAGAGGTAGCGGACCTTGGTGCGCAGGGCCCAGGGGTCGACGGGTTTGGTCACGAGGTCGGCGACGCCGAGCGCGAAGGCGGCGGAGGTGAGTTCGGCGTCGATGCCGAAGCCGGTGAGCAGGATGATGGGGATGTGCTGGGTCTGCTCCACGCGTCGCATGTAGCGCACGACGTCGAGACCGCTGACCTTGGGCATGCGCACGTCGAGGAGCATTAGGCCGACCTGGCCGCGCAGGACTTCCTTGAGTGCGGCGTCGCCGTTGGTCGCGCGGGTCACGCGGTAGCCCAGTGGGGCGAGGGCGCTTTCCAGCGCGTACAGCGTGTCCACATGGTCGTCGACGATGAGAATCCTGGCATCAGACGGCATGGCCCGAGGTCCCCTCGCTTGGGCAACCAGCTTAAGCCGGAACCGCCTTACCGCGCGCACCTTTGACCGGACAAAGAGCCTTTCGGCCGATTCAGAAGGCGTACACGTGACCGACGGGCGTTCGATCTATCGATCAGACGTGCGCCAACCGGCGTCTGTTCGATGGCGCCGCAGTGTCTGGACCCGAACCGCGACCGTCCGGCGCGACGCGACCGCTGTGCCTGCTCACCGAGTCTCCGCCCGGCCGCTCGACGATGGGCGACGGACGACGGGCGACGGGCGATGAGCGACGGACGACCGTTCGGCCGCCACCGCGGCCGCCCGGCTCGGCGCGTGCGGCGGGGCGCAGCGCCTGGGGCGCGGCACGGCAGGCGCGGCCACGGCCGGCGGGTCGCGGCGGAGCGGCCGGCCGGTCGCGGGATGTCACTCCGTGGGGAAGCCGGTCGCCGACGTGGCGTCCTCGGCGATGCGCTCGTGGTGGCGGATGACCTCCGCGATGATGAAGTTGAGCAGCTTCTCGGCGAACGCGGGATCGAGTTTCGCGCTCTCGGCGAGCCGGCGCAGCCGTGCGATCTGGGCGGCTTCCCGGGCCGGGTCGGCGGGCGGCAACTGGTGCGCGGCCTTGAGATGGCCGACCTGCTGCGTGCACTTGAAGCGCTCGGCGAGCATGTGGACGACGGCGGCGTCGATGTTGTCGATGCTGTCGCGCAGCCGGGCCAGTTCGGCGCGGACGGCCGGGTCGACGTCTCCGGTGGTGCTGTGGCGGGTGGTCATGGGCGAACACCCTACGGGGCGCGCCCGTCTACGATCATCCACGTCCGAAGTGCGGATCCCTCCCCTCCGTGCGCCCCGCGCACGGCGCCCTCCGACGGCGCACCATCCCGGTGGCGCGGCGCCGCGGTTTCCCTCCGCCACCGACCGCGAGCACGCCTACAGTGGAAGCACAGCCGGCGTCTTCAGGGGGTGCGGACGTGGCCAACGGCGGACCGGTCGAGCACGGCTATCCACATCTGGAGACGGTGCGGGCGGCCGTCACCGCGTTGTACAGGCGGCTCTCGTACGACACCATCCGCACGTTCGCGACCAGCGTGCTCCCCGCCGACGTGGCCTTCTCCGACCAGGACGACCTGCATCTGGGGGCGCAGCGGGTGGCGCGCGAGCTGGTGCGGCACTACCGGCTGCCGGACGCCCGGATGATCGTGAGCTTCCGGGAGATGACGCACGCGGCGAACGTCGAACTGGCCGCGGGTCCCGAGTACTTCGTCGAGCTCAACGACCGGTTCCGCACCCACCGCCGGGACATCGGCGCGGCCCTCGCGCACGAGGTGATGCACGTCTATCTGCACCGTCTCGGCCTGTCCTTCCCCGGCACGCGCGACAACGAGATCCTCACCGACACCGCGGCGACGTACCTGGGCGCGGGCTGGCTGCTCCTCGACGCCTTCCGCGAGGACGGGGTGTCGTCGCAGAAGCTCGGCTACCTCACCCCGGAGGAGTTCGGCTACGTCCTCGCCAAGCGGGCACTGCTGTTCGGTGAGGATCCCGCGGTCTGGTTCACCAGCCCCCAGGCGTACAGGGCGTACACGAAGGGCATGGCGCAGGCCCGCCGCGACGAGCAGCAGCCGCCGCTGACGGCGGCGGGCTGGGCGGGCCGCCGCCGCTACGCCAGGGACCGCCGCTCCGCGCAGGACCATCTCGCCGTCGGCTCGTATCCGGGCGTGCCCTACTCCTTCACTCCGGCGGGCCGCGACCCGCTGGGCGTCTGCTTCCCGTGCCCGACCTGCCATCAGCGGATCCGGGTGCCCGTGCGGGGACGGGTGCGGGCGCGCTGCGGGCTGTGCCGCACCGTCCTGGAGTGCGACACGTGAGGTGCGGCCGTGTCCGGGCGTGGCCTGTGAGGCGGCTCGGCGGCGGTGCGGAGGTGGCACAGAACACCTCATATGTCTTTGCGCCCACGGCCCTCTCGGAGCGAGGGTCGAGGCATGAACACGCACGAGCCGCCGGGGCTGTTCGAGGCGGTGTACGCAGGGGACGAGGACGCGGTGCTCCGGTCGCTGCGCACGGGGACGAGCCCGGAGTCCACGGATGAGGAGGGCCAGACGGCCCTGTATCTGGCGGCGGTGAGCGACGCGCCGGGCGTCGTACGGCTGCTGCTGGCGGCCGGCGCCGACCCCGACCGTCTCAGCGCGGGCGCCGACGCTCCCCTGTGCGGCGCGGCCTGCGGGGGCCACACGGAGGTCGTAGGGGCGCTGCTGGCGGCGGGCGCGGACCCGGATCTGGAGGAGGGTTACGGGTTCCGGGCGCTGACATGGGCGGTGCAGCGGGGCCACGCCGAGGTCGTCCGGCAGTTGCTGGCGGCCGGCGCGAACCCGGATCTGCCCGGCCCCACCGGTGAGCCTCCGCTGGTGGCGGCCGCCCGCCGCGGTTCCCCCGCCTGTGTGCGCGCCCTGCTGGAGCATGGCGCGCGGGCGCGGGCGCAAGCCCTCACCGAGGCCCGGCGCTGGCTGGCACTGGATGTCGCGGCGGAGCTCCGTGCGGGTCTGGAGGCGGCGTACGGCCCGGAGCAGGAGTACGTCACGCGGCGCTGGGAGCAGGAGCCCGGCACGGTGACCGTGGAGGTCGCCCTGGTGCGCGACGGCCGGCCCACGGCGGGGAACGACCAGCAGACGGGACACCGCCTGATAGTGGACCTGTTGCAGGCGGGGACCGGCGCGCTCACCGGGTGAGGCGCGCAAGCGGGGGCGCGGACCTCATGGTCCGCGCCCCCTACGGTTCGTGTCGCGTTCACTCCTCGTGCGCGGCCACCGCCCGCCGGGGCAGTGCCGTGCACAGTGCCGCGCACAGCACGAACACGCCGGTCACCCAGGGCATCGCCCCGGTCAGCGCCTGCGTGGGACCGTGCGCGATGCGCTCGAAGAACACGGTGCCGACCACGGCCGCCCCGAGTGCCCCGCCGAACTGCTGGGCCGTGGAGAAGATGCCGGACGCGGCACCCGCGAGATCGCCGGGCACGGCGGACAGGACGACGTTGACGAGCGGCACGACCAGGAAGCCCAGTCCGGCGCCGGCGAGCACGAGGCCCGGCACCAGCGGCCATGCCCCGGTGTGGGGGGGGGGGGGGGACCCCGCCCCCCCCCCCCCCCCCCCCCCCCCCCCCACCCCCCGCCCCCCCCCCCCCCCCCCCCCCCCCCCCCTCCTCGTGTTTACCCAAAAAACGCGGAGCAATGGG